>CAZMXX010000004.1:0-31631 GCA_964570315.1 uncultured Anaerolineaceae bacterium
CAACCGGCTTGCCCAAAGGGGCGATGCTCAAGCATGCCAATTTTGTCTACATTGCCAATGCCTTCGCCGGTGTTTCCCCCCGACGGGACAGCGACAATTACGTTTCTTTCATCCCGCTGGCATGGATTGGCGGCGCGGCGCTTGAAATTGCCCCCCATGCGGTTAATGCGGTCATCCTCAACTTTGCGGAGAAGCCGGAAACGGTGCGGGAAAACATCCGCGAAATTGCCCCCGACAGCATCTTTTACAACGCCCGTTTGTGGGAAGACCTTGTTTCAACCATCCAAGCGCGTATTTTGGACAGCACGTGGATTAATCGCTTTCTGTATAAAACATTTTTGCCGGTCGGCTACAAAGTGGCGGAATATAAATTCGCCAAAAAACCTGTTCCGCTGCCGTTGCACTTGCTTTATGGGTTGGGCGAGGTGATGGTTTTCAAACCGTTGCGCAGTCAATTCGGCTTGCACAAAGCCAGAACGGCATACACTGCCGGAACAGCGCTCAGCCCCGATGTGGTGCGCTTTTTCCAAGCGCTGGGGTTATCGTTGAAACAGATTTACGGGTCTACCGAAGTGACGGGCGGGGTGGCAACTCACCGTGATAATGACCTCAAATTTGAAAGCGTCGGCACGCCGATAGAAGGCTCCAAGGTGAAAATCTCGGCGGAGGGCGAAATTTTGCTCACCGGTCCGGGGTTGTTTGTGGGCTATCACAAAAATCCGGCGGCGACGAAAGAAACGCTGTACGTGGACGAAACCGGCGAGACGTGGTTTCGCACCGGCGACGCGGGGCATATCGATGAAGCGGGGCATCTGATTTATCTGGAGCGGATGAAAGATTTGATTGAACTCGCCGGCGGTGAAAAATACTCGCCCCAATATATTGAGGGGCGTCTCAAATTCAGCCCTTACATCAGTCAGGCAATGACCCTCGGTGGCAGCGACCGGGCATTTGTCACCGCGATGATAACCATTGACTTTGAGAATGTGGGGCGTTGGGCGGAAAAAAATCATCTGGCTTACACCACTTACACCGATTTGGCGCAGAAGCCGGACGTGTACAACCTCATTCGGCAGGATGTGGAGCGGGTGAATCGCACGTTGCCCGCCGCCGCCCGTGTACGGCGATTTGTGCTCATGCACAAGGAATTCGACGCGGATGAAGGCGAAATGACGCGCACCCGCAAACTTCGGCGGCGTTTTTTGGCGGAACGGTACGAGCAGATTATTGCGGCGCTGTACGGCAATCGGAATCAAGTGAACATCAATGCGACGGTTGAATATCAGGATGGACGCAAGACGACCATTGATACAACTCTGCACATTGAAACATTGGAAGGGGAGGTTATCGCGGTATGAATTGGGTTCTTGTTCCGCAGCAAATCGCTACCGGCATTTTGAATGGCGGCATTATCGCCCTCATCTCACTGGGCGTTGTTCTTATCTTTAAATCATCTGAAATTTTCAACTTTGCGCATGGTCATCTGTTGATGTTGGGCGCTTACGTCACTTGGTGGTTCGCAGGGGGAAATCAGGACGGCACGGAAGTCTTCAATCTGCCCCTGATTCCGGCGTTTTTGATTGCGGTTCTGATTGCCATTGTGGTGGGGTTGCTCATAGAGCGTCTCGCCCTGCGCCCGATGACCGGACAACCGTTGCTTTCCATCGTGTTGATGACACTCGGGCTGGCGTTGTTCATCGAGGGGGTGGTGAGTCTGGTCTTTGGGGTGCAGCCATCGGCGGTTTTCCCCAGCCCATTTTCGCCCAGCGCGGTCTTCCGGGTTCCCTTTCCCGGCGCGATGGGCGGTTTCATCATCTTGAAAAAAACCCTCGTTCTCTCTTTCGGTGCGGCGATGTTGGCATCTGTTGCCTTTGCCCTCTTCTTCAATTTTACCAAAACCGGGCTTGCCATGCGCGCCACCTCGGAAGACCATGAATTGGCGCGGAGCGTCGGGCTGAATGTGCCGCGAATTTTCGGGCTGTCATGGGCAATTGCCGGGGTGATTGCGACCGTCGGCGGCGTTTTGCTGGCGATGTTGACCGGCGCGAGCCTGAACCTTTCGACGGTGGTGCTGGTGGCATTCCCCGCAATTCTGTTGGGTGGACTCGATTCTTTTTTGGGCGCAATTGTCGGCGGTATCACGGTTGGATTGGTGCAGGCGCTGGTGCAAGCGTCATCCAACATTGAAGTTCGCAATTCTGCCGAGATTGCCCCTTACGTGGTACTCCTCATCGTACTCGTCATCCGACCCGAAGGACTCTTCGGACAAAAACGCATAGAAAGGATTTAATCCATGGCTGTATTACGACCTTCGGGCGATTTTGATGTTAGCTACCGTCAGGATATGGCGCTGATACGGTATCCGTGGCATTGGGTGTTGATTCTGGCAGCCATCTCGGTGGCAGCAACCGCGCCGCTGTGGGGGAACGCATACGTCGTTACAACCATAAACCAGATAGCCTATACCGCCATTGCGGTGCAGGGTTTGAACATTCTCACCGGCTATACCGGGCAGATTTCTTTGGGGCAAGCCGCCTTTATGCTGGTGGGCGGTTATGCTTCCGCCCTGCTGGCAACGTACTGGGGCGCACCCATTTGGCTTTCGCTGCCGCTGGCGGCTTTAATCACGGGGCTGGTCGGCTTGATTTTCGGGTTGCCTTCTTTACGGGTGAAAGGGTTTTATTTGGCGATGGCGACTCTGGCGGCGCAGTTCATCATCCCGTGGTTGACCCGCCACACCTTCAAAAATTATCTAGGGGGGTCTGATGGGCAAATCTCCGTCCCGATACCGACGTTGGGTCCCCTCGTCTTTGATTCCGCCGAAAAATTTCTTTATCTGTCGCTGGTGGCATTGCTCATCACCACCGTCATCGCCTTCAACATCAGTCGCACCCGTTTGGGACGTGCCTTTGTGGCAATTCGAGACAATGACCTTGCCGCCGAGTTGCTGGGCGTCAACCTGTTGGGGTACAAACTGCGAGCCTTTTTCATCGCGGCGTTGTTCGCCGGTATTGCCGGTGCGCTTCGGGCGCACAGTGAGCGCAGTATCGGTACGGAGTTGGGCTACAATTTAAACGAATCGATCCTCTTTCTGGGGATGTTGATCATCGGCGGGCTGGGGACTAATCTCGGACCCTTTTTGGGGGTTGTTACGGTGATTATTCTGGATGACGTTGCCCTGAAATTCGGGCAGTTTGTGGCGGCGCTCTTCCCCGCATATTCATCGAATGTTTTAACGTCATTCCGCCCTATTTTCTTCGGGTTGGTATTGATGCTTTTCTTAATTTTTGAACCACGTGGATTAGCCTATCGCTGGACATTAATTAAAGCCGCTTGGCGTTTAAGACCCTTTTCAAGGTGAGTGTTGGCATAAGAACCATAACGCCAATCGTCACCCATTCGCAAAGGAGGTGCATATTTTAAAAACTGTTTGAAACGGAAAACCGTCAACCCTTTAATTTAGGAGGAGTTTAGATGAAGAAAGCTATTAGTATGTTGGTTTTGATGTCGTTGCTGTTGGGCATGGTGTCCGCTTCCTTTGCGCAGCAAAGCGATGTGACGTGTGAGTCGGAAGTTGTGGTGCAGGTGAATGACTGGCTGTCGAAGATTGCGGATAAATTCTATGGCGATCCGCTCGCTTTTCCGGCGATTGCGGCGGCAACCAACGCCAAAGCCGCCGCCGATGACAGCTTTGCCACCATTGAAAACGTGAATATCATCGAACCGGGCTGGAAACTTTGTGTGCCCGGCGCGGCGGATGCGCAAGCTCTGCTGGACAGCAGCGCCGCCGGGGTGTTGACCCAAAGCGCCGATATTAGTTGCGATTCCAGCAACGTCGGCAAGAAAATTGTGCTCTATCAACAAGCGGGCGTCACCGGTCCCTTGGCGGCAATCACCGGACCCGGATTGATTAACGGTACGCAGGACGCCATAAAAGCCATCAATGATGCCGGCGGCATCTGCGGTGCGACCGTTGAAGTTGTCTTCAACGACACCGCTTATGTCGCAGAACAAGAATTGGCAGTGTACGAAGTTTCCCGCAATTCCGACCCGCGCCCCTTCGTAATTTTAACATACGGCAGTGGCGCCACGGTTGTTTTGAAAGACCGTGTCAATGAAGACAAAATTGTCAACATTGCTTCCGGGCTGAATGGTCCCGCAGTGTACAATCCCCCCAATGGCTACACCATTTTAACCGCACCGATTTACTCCGACCAGTTCTCCGGTTTCATAAAATGGGCGAAAGACAACTGGGCGTCCATCAAACCGGAAGGCGCCGGTGATGAAATTGTGGTCGGGGTTATTGGTTGGGATAATGCCTTTGGAACGGGCGCGACAACCGATGAGGCACTGGCTTACGCGGAGAGCATCGGCGTGACCGTGCTGCCGCTGGAAGTGGTAGCCCTTTCGCCTACCGCAGACCCCACCGGACCCGTTCAAAACTTGGTTGCGCAGGGCGCAAACGTTATTTACAATCAGTCACTCGCCTTCACTCCGGCGACCGTCATCGCTACCACTCGCGCGCTCGGACTTTGGGACCAGGTGGTGATGGGCGGCGTGAACTGGAGTATGGACAATTCCATGCTCGGTTCTTTAGGGGAAAATGCAGCGTTGGCAGAAGGGTATTACGGCGTCTTCCCGTATCTGTACTGGGATGACACCGATCAACCCGCCGTCCGCGCCGCACAGGCAGCATTTGATGCCGGCGGCTATCCCCCCGCCGACCACGGTGTCGGATATCTGCTCAGTTACGCTTCGGTGGACGCGATTCGCCAAGCCGCCATCCACGCCATCAACCGCGACGGCTTCGATAACCTCAGTGGTGAAACCTTCCTGAGCGCAATGGAAGACTTGGGTATCGTCAGTGCCGGTGGGCTGTTTGAATTCAACGTGAAAGACGGCAACCGCGCTCCCTCCAGAACCCAGATTCGTCAGGTGCAGTTGAATGATGCCGGTGCACCCGTCTTCGTCGCCGTGACAGATTGGTTCGACCTGCCGGACACGCGCCCCTAACCGGCGTGCGTGAACGTTTTTTGTAACTCGATTATGTAACAGGGATTGGGAGACTGCATGGTGGTGTATCCCGGCGGTCTCCTAATCCCCCTTTTTGCAGAGAAGCCATATTCAGGTATTACACTTATGCTCAACATCAACAATATTGAAGTAATCTATAACGACGTGATTCTGGTTTTGCGCGGTGTATCCATCAACGTGGATGAGGGTCAGATTGTGGCGTTGCTGGGCGCGAATGGGGCGGGGAAAACAACAACCCTCAAAGCGATTTCCGGTCTTTTGCATGCGGAAGAGGGGAAAGTGACGCGGGGCAGCATTGATTTTGAGAATGAACAAATCGACAAGCTGACACCCGACCAAATTGTTGCCCGAGGCATCGTTCAGGTTTTAGAGGGGCGTCGTCTTTTCAGACACTTGAGCGTGGAAGAAAATTTGTTGACCGGCGCCCTGACGCGCAAAGACAGCAATGCAATCATCAATCGGGATTTGGAGCAGATTTACCATTACTTCCCCATTCTGAAGACCTTGCGCAAACGGACGAGCGGCTATCTCTCCGGTGGCGAGCAGCAAATGTTGGTGATTGGGCGCGGGTTGATGTCCCGTCCGCGTTTGATGATGTTGGATGAACCGTCCATCGGGCTGGCGCCGATGCTGGTGCAGGAGATTTTTGAAGTAATCCGGAAAATCAACAAAGAAACCGGACTCCCGATTTTGCTGGTTGAGCAGAACGCGCGCATCGCGCTGGATGTGGCACATTATGCCTACGTGATGGAAACGGGGCGGGTGGTGCTTGACGGTACGCCGGAGCAGTTGGCGCAAAACGAGGACATCAAAGAATTTTATTTGGGGATGACCCAAGTTGGCGAGCGAAAAAGCTACCGGGACGTGAAACACTATAAACGGCGCAAACGCTGGTTAGGGTAATTCCGCTTCTGCCAGCATTTCCCGCGCGGATTGGCGGGTGGTGTCGGAGAGCGTGCCGAGCATTTGCGCGAGTTCATCCACCCGCGTTTCCCCGGTGAGCGGCGCAATTCGCGTGGCGGTGCGTCCGCCGACGATGGTTTTCTGCACGTGAAAGTGGGTGTCGCCAAAGGCGGCAATTTGCGGCAGATGGGTGATGCACAACACTTGGTGGTCGGTGCTGTGCGCCAGCGCCCACAACTTTCTGCCCACCACCCCGCCGATGCGACCGCCAATCCCCTGGTCAATCTCATCGAAAATCAGCGTGGGCGTGTCGTCTGCGCGGGCGAGCACGGTTTTGAGGGCGAGCATCAAGCGGCTGGTTTCGCCGCCGGAAGCGATTTTCACCATCGGCTTGAGCGGTTCGCCGGGGTTGGGCGCAATCAGAAACTCGATGCGGTCAATGCCGGTTTCATCGCAAGCGAAGGTTTCATCCCCCGCAAAAACGCCGTCCTCCGCCGGAGTGCGTTCCAGACTGACGAAAAATTGCGTCCGTTCCATACCGAGCGCCTGCAATTCCGCTTCAACGCCGCGCGCCAGTTCGTTGCCTGCCGCCCGCCGCGCCGCCGAAAGTTCCACCGCCAGCGCGCCCAGTTCGCGCTGCAGGGCGAGCTCTTTCGCCTGCAACGCCTCAATCCGTTCCTCAGAGTGGGAGATGGAATCCAGTTCTGCCTGCGCCTGTTCGCCAAACGCCAAAATCTCGGCGATGCTGTCGCCATATTTGCGTTTGAGATGGTATATCAGCCCCAGACGTTCTTCCACTTCCTGCAACCGCCCTGGACTGAATTCAATCGCTTCCGCATAAGTTTGCAACTGCCCCGCCAAATCTTCCAACTGATAGACAATTGATTCCGCCAAATCCGAAATTTCCTGCGTGCTGTCATCAATGCGCTGCAACGCCGAGAGGTCGCGCGAGACCTGTCCCAGTAAATCGGCGGCGGTGGGTTGGTCGTCGCCCCCTTCCACCAGCAGACGGTACGCTTCCCCCGCCAGTTGGTTCAATTTCTCGGCATTGGCGAGGCGGGTGCGCTCCGTGTTGAGGGCATCTTCTTCGTCCGGTTGGAGGTTGGCGGCGTGAATTTCATCCACCTGAAAGGTGAGCTGGTCGATTCGGCGGGCAATCTGCTGGGCGTCTTGGGTGAGCCGGTGCAATTCGCGCCGCACAGATTGCAATTGCCGGAATTTTTCGGCGACGGCTTGCCGCCGGGCGTGCAGCCCCCCGAATCGGTCTAAAAATGCGCCGTGCATTTTGGGGCGGAGCAGGCTCAAATGCTCATGCTGTCCGTGAATGTCCACCAGCGGTGCGGCGACTTCTGCCAACAGCCCCGCGTTGACGGTGCGCCCGTTCACCCGCGAAAAAGTTCGACCGGCGGCGCGAATTTCCCGCCCCAGCACCAGCACCTCCGGCGCGTCATTTTCCAGCCCTTCCCGTTCCAAAATGGGGACAATCTGTTTTTGCAGCGCGGCACTCAACCGGAATTGCCCTTCCACAAATGCCGATTTTGCTTCCGCGCGGACAACATCACTGCTGGCGCGTCCGCCCAATAGCAGACTCACCGCATCAATGATGATGGATTTTCCCGCGCCGGTTTCGCCGGTCAGCACGTTGAAACCGGGGGTGAGCGCGAGGTGGAGTTCGTCTATGATTGCAAAATTTTTGATGGTCAGTTCTGTGAGCATAATTTTACGAGTGAGACTTGAGACCCGGAGGCTTTACCTCAACCGCGCCATAATGGTTCCTGTGCCCAAAAAAAGCAGAATGCCGGGCACAATGAGTCCGAAAAAGTTGCCGGCGAATAGCATCAATATCAGAAATGGGGCGACCCCCAGCACCAGCGACCCGGCGACGGTGTGCGCCAGATAGCGCGACCGGCGGCGACTCACCGCGCGGCGCACCACTTCGGCGATGAAACCCGCCACGATGGGCGACAGGAAGAAGGCGATGAGCCACGCAAACCAGCCCAGCCCGCCGATGAGAAAGGTGAACACGCCCCCCGTCACCAACGAGAGGGGGAGGGCAATCACCGCCGCGATGATGTAGTCGGTGTTGTTGCCGCTGTAAAAACGGTCTTCCTGCTCGCGCAGACATTCCGGGCAGATGTATCCCGTCGGCGTGCGACGGGCGCATTTGCTGCAAATGTATCGCTCGCATTTTTTGCAGCGCAGATTGGTTTCCACCGTGGGGTGGCGATAACAAAAGTGAAGGTCGTTGGTCATGGGTCACTCGTCATTATTGGTTGGTATTGCGTAAAACGTATTACGTGACATTACGCAATACGAAATACGAATCATTTCAGCGTTGCCGCACTGAATTTCATCACCCGATTGTTGCCGGAATCCAGCACGAACAGGCTGTCATCCGGGGCGATTGCCACATCCAGCGGCAGTTGGAAGGATTGCACATCCTGCCCGTATTGTCCAAACGTGGATAAAATTTCGCCGGTGTTGCTGTAAACGATGATGCGATAATTTTCGGGGTCGCTGATGTAGACCCGTTTTTGGCTGTCCACGGCGATGAACGGTTTATTGAGCACATTTTGGGTGTCCCAACCGACGACATCCCACTGGGTCACCGGCTTCATCGTTTGGTCGAGCACCTGCACCCGCTGATTCCACGTATCGGCGATGTACAGGTTGCCGTCGGCGTCTATTGCCAGCCCGGTGGGTTCTTCAAAATGACCGGGGGTGATGCCGCCGCCGCCCCACGCCCCCAGGAATTTCCCGTCCGCCGAGAATTTCTCAATCCGTTTGTTGCCCGTATCGGTGACAAATACGTCCCCATTGGCATTGATGATGATGTCGCGCGGACCCCAGAACGTGCCGGGGAAGGCGAGCGCGTCGCCCTGCGTGTCGGCGAATGAGCCGAATTCACTCAGGAAGTTGCCGTCTTCATCGAAAATTTCCACGCGGTGATTCCATGTGTCGGAAATATAGACCTTGCCGTCCTCGCTCACCGCAATGCCCCACATTTCGTCGCCGACCTGACCGGGCGCATTGCCCGCCGGAATTGACCACGATTTCAGGAATGTGCCGTTTTGGTCGAAAATCTGGATGCGATGGTTGCCGCTGTCGGCGACGAAAAGTTGCCCCTGCGGCGAGAATGCCATCGCGCGCGGGCTGATGAATTGCCCCTCGCCCCCGCCGGTGCTGCCCCAGACCTGCGCGGCGGGGATTTCGCGGCGCACATCGGCGTAGGGGTCAACCGGCGGCGCGACGGCAGCGGCGCTTCCGGATTGGTAGTTCCACAATTTCGCGGTGATGTCTTTGCGCACAAACATGTACATTTGGGTGCGGAAGGGCCAATCTTTGAAAGTGTGGTCATCAATTTTGCGATAGAAAAGCACGTCCCACAGCCACCGGCGATTTTTGGGGATTGCTTCAATTGCCAGCCGGTCGGCTTCCTCCTGCGATTGCCCCTGCACGGGGGTGGCGGGCAAATCGGGCGCGACAAAATCGTTCCAAATGCGTTTCAGCGATTGCCCTTTGTAATTTTCCAGGGGCCACCACACCTGCCGGTAGTCGAAACGCTTGTAATCGTTGCCCAGATACGGGGTCACATCTTCCAGCTTCACTTGGTCGTCCGGGGAAATGATGACCACCGCCGCGTCGTTGATGGCGTCGCGGGTGGGATTCGCCCCGAAAAACGCGCGGTTGGGGTAATCGCGCATGTACCATTCCAGGGGCCAGATGACTCCGCCATACGCCACTTTGATTTGTTTGTCGCCCACCGTGCGCCGTGAAATATCGTCAATTTCATTGATGACCCACTTCACATCGGGGGCGGCGTGCGCGTAAACCAAAAACTCGTTCACGTAATCGTAATTAATGTAGGATGACATGATGGCGAAGCGGATGGTCAGTACGCTCAGCACGGCGAACAGCACCAAATAGAGCATAGGTTTAACCCGCCCGGAAAGTTTTTTCGATAAGAACCACAAATCAGCCGCAATGAGCGCTGCCACCACCAGCGCGATGATGAAGCGCATGGTGGCTTGCAAATCGCCCGCGCTTTGTCCCCGGAAGGGCTTGCTGGTGAGCGCCACCAGTATCACCGCGCCGAGCAGCGGGGTCAGCACTATGAACAGCATCCCCGCGCCTGTTTTGAGCGTTTGCCAGTCGAAACGGCGCAGGATGACTTCACTCACGTAGCCCGTCAAAAAGATGAACGGCAACACGATGTGCACGGCGAGCCACGGCATTTTTTCGCCCGCCCAACTGTAGATGACAAAACTGCCGATTGCCCAGAAGATGAGATACGCCACAAAAGTGCCGCCATCGGAAGGGAAGGGGGCGGTGGGAGCGGGCGCGTGTTTGTGTTTGGCGGCGGGTTTTTCGGCAACATCAGCATCACCGAAGGAGACCGATTTTTTCAGCATGAGCCAGATGCCGCCGACCAGCCCAATCAGCAGGGGCAAAAATTCGTACATCGGCGTGACGACGAGATAATAGTAGCCCGGTTGCCCGCCGCGCTCCACGCCCTGCTGGGTGAGCCAGTAGGTGATTGCGCCCACCGTGCCGGTGATGAAGCCTTTCGGGTTGGTGAAAAAAGTGGTGTGCAGGGTGAAGAAAATCACCACCGCCGCGATGACCGGTCCCGCCAGCAGGTTGAGCGCGGCGCGGCGGTCGGTGAAGATGCGCAGCGCAGCGGTGACGGGTTTTCGGGTGCGGTTGACGTTGGCGGCAATGGTGAGCATGCCCGCCAAAATGCCGAACAGCATCAATAGCAGACTGCCCACTTTCTGCCACTCGATACCTGTTTCCGGTGCGGGCAGCCGATTTAAAAAGATGGCGGCGACAAAACCCGCAAGGGTTATCCCCAACAGCCCGTAAAATACCTGCCGGAAACGTTTGGTGGAAAGATTTTCCCACAGCAATGCGCCCAAAATAAAGACCACGCCGATGAATCCGTTGATATACGCGATTTCTTTGGCGGACATGTACAGGGCAATGGTGATGGCTTCCACATACAGCCAGCGTTGTTGCCGGGTGCGCAAAAATTGGAAGAGTGCCAGCGTCATCAGCGCGGTGAAAAAAACGCTGTAACTTTCGTTGCGGATGTAGCGCGAATAATAGAGCACCAGCGGCGAAATGAGCAGCCCGAAGCTGGTCACTGCCGCGCCGGTTTTGCCCATCCACTGCCGGAACGCAAGCGGGAGCATGACCATTGCCACGCCGAACACGGCGACCGGAATGCGGGCGGCGAAATCGCTCACCCCAAACAGCAGGTACGACAACGCCACCAGATGGAACTGCAACGGTCCGTGCATCAGCGGGTCGTGGATGTATCCTTCGCCGTTGTACAATTTGAAGGAAAACAGGGCGTGCAAACTTTCATCGTGGCTCATCACCCGGTTTCCCAAAATGTAAAAGCGGGAGATGATTGCCAGAATGAAAATCACGGCGTAAAAAACCAATTCCCAATTGATGGTGATGGTTTCAAACAGGGGTTTTTCCAGAAAGGATTTTTCGGATTTTTTTGATGTCACAGTCATAGGTTTATTCCGAGTTTTGAGTTCCGGGTTTCAAGTTCAAATAACCGATTTACCCGTTCTGCACCCACAGCACAATCTGGTCATGTCCCGGATTGTGTTTCGGCAGGTGACGGGTGATGTACCAGCGCAGCCAGTCTTTGCCCTGCAATTTTGCGGGCGACCAAAAAGAGACCAGCGCGAATTCCTCGCCGAGGTAGTTGCCCGCCGGTTCACCTGCCGGTGGACGCGCGAGCACGATGGATGCACCGGCGGCGGTGGCAAAATCGGGGACGAAGCGCGCCGCCCGAAAATCTCGCAGCACCCAGCGCAATTGCGGGGTGTCAACGTCCACCACGGCGATGTCGATTTCGCGCGGGTCGCCCACGCGGTGCATCGATTCTTTTTCGAGGTCGCCCAACAAATCGGGCAGGCGGGAGGATGCGGGCAGAATCTGCACCGGCTCGAAGGGCAGATCGTACAATTTGCCGAAATTCAATCGCCATGAAAAGCCGATGGACAGCACGCCGAAGGCGATCAGCGCCAGCGCCGCCAATCCGCGGAAGGCGGTCTCGCGCCCGTACCAACTGCCGAACATGATTGCCAGCCCGAAGATGAGCAAAATGCCCGCGCCCGGCAGGATCCACGAAGTGTCGCACCCGGCTTGCGCCGACGTGCAGAGCGACCAGCTCATCCCGCTGATGTACACGAAGGCGCTCACCACCAGCCCGATGCCGACCAAAACGCCGTCACTTTCCAACTTCGCCCCGGTGCGCCACGTGTGCCAAATTGATTCGATTTGCGTGCCTGCCAGTAGTGCCAGCGGCACAATCGCCAGTAAAATTTGCCCGTCGGTGCGCCCCGCCATGAAAATATCGAGCAATACCGCCAGCGCCAGCCACGCCGTCAGCGTCCATTGCATGATATTTTTGCCGGTGATGGCACGCGCCAGCCCGATGCCGCCCAAAATCAGCAGCAGCGGTTCATAAACGATGATGTTCAGGATGGCGGGGAGCGCGCCGCCGGGGCGCGGGGTGATGCCAAAACCGTTCAGCCACAGGGTGAATTGTTGGGAAATCATACCCGCCCCGCCGAAGTTGAAGGTCCCTGCGGTTGCCAGAATCAGCACCAGCGTGCCGAACCAGAGTGCGGCGCGGCGGACGGTCTTCCGTTCGGCGGCAAATTGTGCCGATAGCGTGTCGAGAACGTTTCGGTTGCCGGTGACGATGAGCGCCACCCCTGCCAGCGCCATCGCCAGCACGGTGAAGCCGCTTGCGCCGGCGGTGAGCACCAGCGCCGCGCCGCCACCGACGGCGAACAATCCACGGGGATTGCGGTCGTTCAGAAAACGGGTGAAGCCAACCAGCGCCAGCAGTGCGCCCACGGCTGCCGCCATATCGCCGTTGGCGGTGTGCGAAAAGAAAAGCGGGATGGCGGTGAAGGTGAGCAGGAATGCCGCCGCCAGCGCACCGATGCGCCCCAATTCGCGTCGCAGTCCGAGCGGCAGGAGTACCAGCGCTGTGCCGAGCAGGGCGTTCGCCAGCCGCGCCGCCCAATCCGTCGCCCCGAAAAGGACGAAGGCGGCGCTGGTGATGGATGCCAGCAGCGGGCTGTATTCGCCGGTGGGCGTTCCGCCGCGATAAATGTTGAGCGCCGCCAGCGCCTGAGTTGCTTCCGCGTCGTTCAGCGGGACGCGCGTCAGCGTCGCCAGCCGAATCGCCAGCGCGGCGAGGGCAATGCCGCCCCACAACGCCCCTTCAATGGTGAGGGATGTGTTGCGGGAAGTGTGTTCGGTTGCAATTGTGTTTGTGTGTGTGGTCATAGTTTGTGATGCGTGAAACGTGATGCGTGATGCGTGAATTTTAGCTCACGTATCACGCATCACGTTTCATCTTTCATAAATTGTCACCGCGCCGCTTCGGTATGCTACCTGCAGCAGACGGTCGAATTTTGCCAGCCCGTTGGGAGCGTATATTTCACGTTCTGTTGGTCCCACATAAATGTAGGTTATATCATATTTATCCAGCAGGGTCAAAGTTGTTGCCGGGTCTAGCCCGTTGTAGATTTTTTCAATGTCCGGCAGACGTTCATTCACCGCATCGAGATTCCCGCGCCATTGATATTCATGGAAATCCCACCCGACCAGCGTTTGCCGCCCGGTCAGTGCGCTCACCCGGCTGAGGTAGTTGTACGATTTGCCGGGACGCTCCAGCACCACCGCATCCGGCGGGGCGTTTTCGCGCAGCCACAGAATGGCGGCATAATCGTCAGGATGTTGAATCCGCACCCATGCGATTCCGTCGAGGGTGGGGGCGGGCTTGAAATTCGCCGCTTTGGTGGGGATGGCAAGGACGGGATAGACCATCCCGGCGGCAACCGTCACCGCGACGACCACGCGCCACGCCTGCTTCTGCCAGCCGCGCAACGCCTGCGAGACGTAATGCACCGCAAAGGCGCTCGCCAGTGCGAGCAAAATCCACGCCTGAAGGTAGAATTTGAAAACGGTGTTCATCCGGTAGCCGAACAGGTCTTTCAGGTAGACAAATTCCACCGCCAGCGGCAACGCCAGCCCGACCAGCACCAGTACCAGCGCGAATTTTTCCGCCGGAAATGCCACCGCATCGCCCGCCGGTTCGGACGGTGTGCCTGCCCACAGATGCGTCAGCGCCCAGCCGGTCAGCCCGCCGAGGAGCAGAAACGTCCACGGGGTGGTCAGCCGCCGCCGGATGATTTCCCGCAGCAAGTCGGGGATGGTGGCGCCGTTCAGCGCCGCTTGCACGTTGGGGTCGTTCAACACATTTTGCACGAATGCGCGCCCGCCGGGCAGTACTACAAATGCCAGCACCAAAAATCCCAGCAGAAGGATGGGACCGAGCAGGGTGACCATTAATCCTCCCCGCAGTTCACGCCGCCAACGCCACGGTACGGCGCGGGAAAGGGTTGCCAGCAGGGCTATCGTCATCACCAAAAAAGGACCGAAGAAGACCACGAATTGGCGCAGACGGGTGGGGTTCCACAGGTTGGGCAAAATGCCACCCGCTTGCGATTGGAAACTGAGGTAAAAGGGCAGATACGCCAGCACTGCCAGCACGGCAAAGCCCCCCGCGCCGATGATGGCATCGGTGAGCCGCGCCCGCCCGAGCCACAGGGCGAAGGTCAGCCCGAAGATTGCCACGTAAATGGGCAAATCCCACGTGTTCAGAAAACCGAGCGCACCAATGGCAATGACCGTCAGCGTGAAGGCGAGCCGCCCGCCCGACGCACCGACCAGCGCGGAAAACCCGCCGAGCCACCCTTTCGCCGGGGTGTCGGCGGGAAGGGGCGCGGGGCGTTTTGCCAGCAGCAGGTTCAGCGCCAGCGCAATTGCCAGCAGGACGAAAGGGAGCGCCAGCACGTGCGGATGCACGTCGCCGAGCATGAAGCTGAAGAAAGGAAATTCGTCGATCATTTCCTGCGTTTGCCCGGTGAGCGCGTAATCCAGAATCACCCGCGAGCCGCGCCACCACCACAAAAATCGGTCGGGCAGCCAGCCGCCTGCGACCGGCGGTTCGCGCAGGTCGAGGATGTCCAGCCATTTCCAGAATGCGGGCGAAAGCAATCCGCGCGCGTGCAGCACTTCCAGCAACCCTTCCCAGTGTCCCATCACCCCGACGAAGAGCGCGCCCCACAGCCCCGCCCACCGAATGGCGCTATCCGCCACGGAAATTTCCGGATGGCGGCGACGTTCCACCAGCGCGATTAAATTGGCGGTGATGCCGGACGCGCCGGAGAGGGTCAGCGCGAAAAGGGTGGGGATGAACAGGTTGAAGGCGGTGGTCGGGACGATGCCGCTCAATCGCGCGGGAATGGACATCAAAACATAGCCGAAATAATAATAGCTGATGCCGTAACCTGCCAGCCACGGGTCGCGCGGGGGGAAGGCGGGGCTGAGCAGGGTGGAATTGACGAAGGCGGTTTCCATCCATTTTTCGCCGCCCGCCGTTTCGATGGCGGGGTTGTAGCTTTTGAAGACCGCCCAGCCGAAGAGCGCCAGCGCGAAGAGCGCTTCCACCGTCAGCACATAGCGCAGATGAGCGGTCAGCCAGTCGCGCAGACTGTCGGCGCGGTGTTGCGTTTGCCACCACACCCCCAGCCCGCCGACGAGCAAAATCGCCAGCACCGTGCCGCCGATGTCGTTGCGCAGCAGTCCGAAAGAGCCGCCGAGCCACAGCGCGAAGCCGGTGAAGAGCAATCCCACCGCGCGGGCAAAAGCGTATCCCCGGTCAGGCAGGTTTTTCAACAGCCGAAACGCCACCGGCAACCCGATGAGGTTGAACAGCAGTAGGATTATCCAAAAGGTGAATGTTTGCAGAAAAATGGTTGCCATAAAAATTACAGAGTTACAGGGTTACAGGGTTACAGGGTTGCAAGGTTGCAAGGTTGCAGGGTTGCAGGGAACCAATAACCAATCAACCGACCTCCGCGGCTTCCCGCTCATGAATATGGAAGGGAACATCGATGATGACGACGTTGTCCAGATTTTTCAGGCGCAATTGCAGCAAGTCGGCGGTGCGGTTGTGCAGCAGATGCCCGAACAGCGAATCGGGGACAAATTCCGGGATGACTACCGAGATGAGTTTGTCGGGATACTCGACCGTGGTGACTTGGGTGATGTAGTCAATCAACGGGGTGAGCAGGTCGCGGTATTCATAATCAAT
The DNA here is from genome assembly GCA_964570315.1 of uncultured Anaerolineaceae bacterium. Lineage (GTDB taxonomy): Bacteria > Chloroflexota > Anaerolineae > 4572-78 > 4572-78 > JANTHQ01. Next base: position 16,139 of record CAZMXX010000004.1, read on the forward strand.
AATTTCCAGTTTGATGCCCCGGGTGACATCCGGGAAACGATGCCAGCGGCGCAGCAGCCGCTCACGGTGTTCGGCTCCGGTGGAAATGGAAATGGCGCGCACGTTGTTTGAGAAGCGTTTCGCGTAACTCAGCGCGCGCAATGTGCCGCGATGCACATCGCCCATGGGGATGATAGCCACATCGGCGAACTGTTGCAATTCCGCCGGGTTCAGGTTGCGGACGCTCAATTCCTGCGCCACCACATCATAATGGTGGCGGATGGCGCGGAACATCATCACCAGCAGCGGAATTGCCGCCGCCACAATCCATGCCCCTTCGGTGAATTTGGTGACCACCAGCGCCACCAGCACCACGCCCGTCACCACCGAGCCGAACAGCGGCAGGAAGCGTTTGTATTTTGCGGAGGCTTCGTAATGGATGGTGGTGACGTTGGTTTCGGCGGTCTCGCCCGGTTTGAGACGCATGATTTTGTTGAAGAGGCGCACCATGCCCTGTTGCGACAGGGTGAAGCCGAGCATCACGCCGAGGGCGTAAAGGGGTAGCATGCGAATTTCGCTGGCGTGAAAGACGATGATGATGAGTGATGCCAGGGTTGCCAGGGTGATGATGCCCGAATTGTAGACGAGGCGGTCGCCGCGATTTTGCATCCAGCGGGGCATAAATCCATCATGCGCCAAAAATGAACTGACGCGGGGGAAGTCCTGAAAACCGGTGTTGGCGGCTAAAACCAGAATCAACATCGTAAAAAACTGCACCCAACCATAGATGAAGGTTCCACCGGGCAAACCGTCGGTGATGGAACGGGTCATTTGCGATAAAATACTTTCTGCTTCATACGGCACAAGGTTCAGATGGGTGGCAACGAAGGTGATGCCCACGAATAGGGTCATCGCAATGACGCCCATCACCACCATGGTTTGGGCGGCGTTTTTCGCCTCCGGGGGTTTGAAGGCTTGTACGCCGTCGCTGATGGCTTCGATGCCGGTGAGGGCGGTGCAGCCCGCCGCAAAGGCGCGGGTGAGCAGCCAGATGTACAGAAAGCCCAGCGCGGCGCTGTCCATCCCGGCGAAACTCGGCAGCGGGTGTTCGATGGGGACGGGTGGCGGCGCGCCGAAAATGCCGAAGAGGCGCACCAGCCCCAGAATGACGGCTATCAGCACACCGAGGATGAAGGCGTAGGTGGGGATGGCAAAGATGGTGCCGCTTTCGCGCACGCCGCGCAGGTTGATCCACGTCAGCAGCAGCACGGCAAACAGTGCCAGCTCCACGCTGTAGGGGAAGAGCTGGGGCAGGGCGGAGGTGATGGCGCGCACGCCCGCCGAAACGGAGACCGACACGGTGAGGATGTAGTCAATCAGCAGTGCCGCCGCCGCAAAAAGTGAGGGGAGCGTGCCGAGGTTGTCTTTGGTGACCATGTACGCCCCACCACCTTTCGGGTAATGGGTGATGGTCTGGGTGTAGCTGAACACCACCAGCAGCACCAGCGTCATCACGCCCAGCGCCAGCGGCAGGGTGAGCTTCAGGGCGGTTGCACCCATGAGGAGCAGCACCGTCATGATGGCTTCGGTGGCGTAGGCGTTACTGCTGATGGGGTCGGAGGCAAAGACTGCCAGTGCGCGGACCTTATCGAGCCGCTCGTGCATTTCTGCCCGGGTGGGGAAAGGTTCGCCAAAGAGAACACGTTTGATGCGTCTGTATGAAATGCTCATGAAAACTTCTCCAGCGAATAAAATTTCAGGCGATTGTTTCGCCCACAAAGCCTAATTATAGCCTTCGCGCGAATTCAATCAAAAAAGCGAAGTGGGTGACGAGTGACGAATTTTCAATCGTCCGCAGCCGACCTCATGCCGTGATGCAGCACGTGAATCACGGTTGAGCAGTGTCTGCATCAATTGCCGACCAACCGTAACAGCGTATCCGGGGTCAGATTTGATGTGGTAGCGGTTGCCTCCAAAAACGGTTGGACATCCGATTGTACGCGCCGCCAGTCGAGTTGCTGTAATTTTTCGGCAATGGCGAGCCGCCACGTCTTTTCGGTGAGGGGCAATTGCCCCGTCCAGCCCGTTTGCGCCAGCGCGTGATTCAACAAGGTTAGATTTGGCGCTGCCCAATCGGGGTCGCTGAGATACCACAGCAGGTCGAAGATGTCGCGCCCTTTGGTGTACGGTCGTTGCAAAATAGCGTGCAACTTGCCCGCCAACAACGATGCGGGGTCGTGATGGTGCAGGTTCAGCATAACGTGCCGCCGCACGACGGTGGTGCGCAAAACTGCGCCGGTGGGCGGGTTGGTGTCCACCTCAATTTTGATGGAAATGATTTCCGTTTGATGCGGTGAAATGCCCAATTCGTACAGTAGCCCGTCAAACCGGATGAAGGCACTGTGGACAACTTTGCTGTCGTTCAGTTTGATGCTTACGTCGAAGCCTTCACGGCGGAATGTGTTTTGAATGGTGCGCAAATATTCGTGAAAATCGTACAGGTCGGTGCGTTGCTCCAAAGTGAAATCCAAATCTTCCGAATAGCGCGGGATGGCATACAAAAATCGCAGGGCAGTGCCGCCGTGAAATGCCAGCGGAACCATCGCGCCGCTTTTTTGCAGGCTTTCCAAAATGCGCGCTTGCAGATATTCCCGCACCAAATTTTTGGCATGATGCGGGTCGGGCGATTGTTGCAACAAGTGGGAAAGATACGATTTCATAATGCGCGATAATCTTCTGCGACGGATTGAATGAATTGTACCACCGGCTCTGCCAATTGCCGTAATTTTGGGCGGCGGCTTTCCTCTGCCAACTGGATGAAACGTCGGGGGTTGAAACGGTCTAAATTTTGCAAACGTAACTCGCGTAGGTACGCCATACTGTGTTGTTTGGGGTGGAAATAAAGTAAATCGAGCAAGGCTTTTTCCGGCTCGGCAATGAATGCGGTTTGGTTTGCGCTCACGGTGAGGGTGGTATAGCCGAAAAAAAGACTCGGGGTGATGTGCCGGTACAGATACACGCCCAGCGGCGTCTCTCGGCGTGACGGGCGGTGAGTGGTGACGCTGGTTGTCATCGGCACATATTCGGGGATGAGGTTGTAGTGCGCCAGCGCCGTTTGCAAACTGACATACGACCCGGCAACCAATTTATTGGCAATCAGAAAAGGATGCGGCACGGTTTTTCGCAGAGGGGGCGCGAGCGCATACAGCCCCCGCCGCAATTGGTGCAGGTATCCGGCTTTTTCCCAACGTGAAAGTTGCCGTCGCACGTCCACGGGGTCAACGTTACCGGCTAACAGCAATCCGGTTTCAAATAGCGGCGCATCGCCGACAATGGTCAGTAAATCGTTTAGTTTCATTGCGATAATATACCACAAGTGGCAAATTACTGCAACGAATGGCGTGAGTCAGCCAATGACAAATAACCAATCGCCAATTAATCGGCTCGTACCCGCCGGTAAATCACCGTGCGCTCATTCCGATACACCACCTCCAGTTCCCCCGATTGCACCAGCGTCTCAAACCGCGCCTGCGACTGCGCCCCGTACAGTGTCCATTCAATTTGCCCGAAATAGACATACTCGATGCCCAGCTCATCCATCAAATCGAGCGTCCGTCCGGGGTCGGTGGTCATCCAAAATTGATTGACCAGCCCGTCGCGCCGCCCCAATTCCCGCGGAAAATGCTGCTCGCTTTGGTGCAGCCCCCCCAACGCCGAGGGCAGCCCGGTGTACGCCGCCACCCGCATCCCCCATTCGCGGTAATAGCCGATTTTCGCTTCGGCGATGATGGGCGTGCCGTGGATATTTTCCTGCATCCATTTGAGCGCGTCGTAATCATACGCCAGCCGGAAGGTCGAATTGTCCCACGAAAATTGCCCGACGGTCATATACGCCATCCCGTCGAGGGTGTTGCGCGGCGGTTGTGCGCCGGGGAAACGATTGTTGAGCCGCACCCGAGTTCCCAGCACGAAGAAGACCAAACTGCTGAACACCATTGAAGCGACCGTCCCCCGCCATGCCAGCCGCCAGCCCCAATGCCACCCCGCCGAACGCCGCCACAGCACGGGGAGCGCCACTGCCGCCGCAATGCCGAAGAGCGTCCAGACTTGAATGAAGAATTTGAAGTAGGTGTTCATGCGGTAATAATCGCCGCCGCCGAGAAAATCGCGCAGAAAGACGAATTGCACACCGAGCAGCAACAGCAGTCCGGTGAACATCAGCAGTTCGATGAACGCTTGCCCCGCCGATGTTTCCCGCCGGAAAAGAAGGAGCGTCGTCGCCGCCAGCGCGGGCAGAATCACGGCGATGCTGTCAAAGCGGAAGAGCGCCAGCACCGCCGCCGTGCCCAGCGCCAGCCACAGCGCGGTCAGTACGTTTTTCACCGTGGGGGATGGTGTCACACGCGCGCGAACCATTTCTTGCAGGTGAGGCAGCACGTTCCAGCGGCGCAATCCGAGCGAAATGAATCGCAGCGGGGTGAGGCGGGTGTGCGGTTGGCGCAACTCCAGCCACAGCCACGTGAAAATCACCAGCCCGAAAAATCCCCACAATTTGAAAAACTGGTCGAGCGGAATCTTATCTTTCACCACGCCTAGCCCGACATCCAGCGCGCGGTAATTGGCAAAAAACGGGCGATAGAGAATCATCACCCCCGCCAGTACCGCCGCGCCGAAGAGCGCCATTTCGCCTGCCGTGCGCCCCCACCCGCGCCCCGCACGGATGCGCGTCAACCCGAATGCCGCCACTGCCAGCCCCAAATATGTCGGCAAATCCCATGTGTTGATGATGGCGAGCGCACCGAGGATAAAAGCAACCCAAATGACGAATGACGAATGACGAATGACGGGGGATATTCGTAATTCGTCACTCGTCATTCGGAATTGACTGAAAAGCGTTCCCAGAAAAAGGATCGTAAACGGTATCCCAATCATATGCGGGTGCAGGTCGGCGAAGAGGAACGACCAGTATGGAAATTCGTTGATGGTGGCGGGGATGACGCGCGACACGTCCCAATAGTTGTATTCGCGGATGGGTGTGCCCGCCATCGCCTTGCCGAAGCCCGTCACCGCGCGCACCAGCGTTTCCAACCCGGGGATGGCGCTTTTGAAATCGCTGCCGCTCGCGTCCGCCAGATTGCGCAAAAATTGCCCCATCCCGTCCAAATTGCTGAAAAAGACGACCACCAGCACCGCCAGCAATCCCACGCCGATGGCGCGCCAATTTTGCATTTTGAACTTTTCATTTTGAATTGCCAGGCTTCCGCCAAGGGCAAACACATTCACCGCCGTGAACGCCGCCACCAGCGGCACCGCCAGATTGAAGGCGGTGGTGGGGATGATGCCGGTCAGTTTCACCAGCACGCCCATAATGAACAGCCCGTAATAATAATAATTGATGGCAGTCCCGGCGAAAAACGGGTCGTATGGGGGCATCGTGGCGCTTTTGACGATGGCGTTCAGGAAACCGATTTCCAACATTTTTTCGCCGCCGTTCCACGGTTGCCACAGGTCGGGATTCGCCAGCCGATACGCCACGAAGAGCAAAAACACCCCCGCGAACACCCCTTCGCCCACGGCGATGAACGCCCGCTTTTCCCACAGCGCCGATTTGATTGCCGCCCAATTACGCCGTCCCACAGCAAAACTCACCGCCGCCAGCAGCGCCATCATCAGCCAGATAAAAGCCAGCCGGTTGGCGGGCAAGCCGAAACTTGCCAGCAGCCACACCCCGTAACTGACCAGTAGCAGCCCCAAACTCTTGCTCAACAGCCAGCCGCCGCCCGCCAGATGTTTCAGCAGGGTAAAGGTGATGGGAAACGTCAGTACACCAATTACCTGCACGGCGAGCCACCACACCGCAATTGCCAGCGCGGGGTTTTCGGTGGCGAGGGTATTCCAGCGGAAATCATCCACCACCGCCCATGCCGAAAGCGGCTTTTTCAGCGCGGTGGATTTTTCGGCGGCGGGGTTGACGGGCGGGGGCGCGTCCGCGCCGCGCAATTTCATCAGCAGGGTGGGCTTGCCGATATATCCGTGCTGCGCGCCCGCCCAACTTTCGCCCAGCACCGCCCACCATTCGTCATCGGTCAGCATGCGCACTTTTTTAAAGATGGTGGCTTTGGGATGGTCATACACCGTGAACGATTCATCGGCGGGTTGGTCATCAATTTTAAAGCCGAAGAGAGTCGGCGGGGTTTCGAAGGTTGCCACCGGCTCATAGCCCAGCTCGCCCGCGAAAAGTGCGGCGTAATATTTGGTGCTCATCGGATAGCGAAGGGACAAACGTGGCAAAGTGCGCGACATGCGGTTGCTGGCAATGACCAGATAATCGCAACTGTTCAGCGTGTCGCGGATGGTGATGAATTTCTGCTCGGTGTCGGGGTCGTACATGGGGAGTTGCGGCTGCCGGTAGCCGTGCAACCCCGGCGATGCACCCGGCTCCGCCCACGCGAAATCGCGCGGCACGCCCTCTTCCCAATGTTCCACCGCGATGCACGACCCATCGGGCACATTGGCGTAAATCCATTTGGAGGCGGTGACCCAACTGTGTTCCGTGCCATACACCCCGTTGACGAACATCGCCGCCCAGAGCGCGGTCACTGCCAGCACCACCGCCGAAAGCGCCATCGCCGCCCAACGCCAGCGCCGAGCCAGCGCCGCCGTGATGCCCACCGCAAAAATGACCATCAGCGGAATAACGGGGGACATATAGCGCATAAATTTCGCCAAAAATAGCCCGGTCAATCCAAAATAGGGGATGAACCATGCCAGCAGCAGCCATTCTCGCCGTGCCAGCTTGCCCATCGCCCCACGAATGAGCGCCCACGCCGTGCCTGCCAGCGCCAGCAATCCCAGTGCCCAGCCCATGCCCCAGCGCAATTGCTGGTCGAGGAAATACCAATAGGCGGGCGTGTTTCGGTATTGGCGAGTGAAGGGGAAATCCGCCGCGCCGCTGACCATTCGCCCCTGCTCTTCCAGCACAGCGATGCGGAAATTCTCAAAATCGAGCAGTACAAAGGGCGAGGTGAGCGCAAAGGTGATGAAGGATGTTGCCGCCGCCGTCCACAGCAGGGGGTGGAAAAACCAATCCGCCAGCGAGCGGTGTTCGTCGCGGTTGATGAAATAGACCGCCATCGCCGGCGCGAGCGCCACCGGCAGGGCGCTGTATTTGGATGACACCGCCAGCCCGATGGCGATACCCGCCAGAATCGCTGTGCCCGGCGTGCGGTGTTCCAGCATTAATATGGAAGCGTAAATGGTGAGCAGGACAAAAGTGGTGGAAACAGGGTCAACAGCGAAAAAATGCGCCAGTTGAATCGGCGTGACGGCGAAGGCATACAGCGCCGCCGCCAGCAAACCCGCCCATCTGCCGTACAATTTGCGGGCGATGAGAAAGGTCAGGTAAATGGACAGCGTATCGAACAGCCCGACCAACACCCGCCCCGTCACGGCGAAGCCGCGCCCACTTTCGGTGGCGCGCAGAAAGTCGGTGATGGCGACGGGCAGGTGCAGGCTTTCGGCGACGGGGGTGAGGGTGTGCAGCGCATCGCTAACGAAAACGAGCAGATAGAGCGGGAAATGTCCGTAGGTGTAACTGCGGCGGGTTTGATTGCCGACATCCCAAAACGGGTTCAACGGCGATTTTTTCGGGTTGAGCATGTCGCCCAAATTTTGCGGAAAGTGGATGGTCGGCGCGTAAAAAAGCAGGGTCGAGCGTTCATCGGGGTGGGGGAACGTGCCCAAATCCCACAGCGGGTTGAAAAGGCGTAACGCCCCGCCGGTCAGAATGACCAGCGTCAGCAGGATGGGGATGAGCAATTTTGAGGTTTGCCGGTGTGTTTCGTAGGTGGACATGGTATGAGTTATTTGAGCAGCTCTAGAAATTCATTGACGCTGAACCCTGCCTGTGGGAGGATGGCACGTAATGTTCCGCGGTCTAATTTCTTGTGGTTGGGGACAACAATTTGCGCAAATGGATCGTCACGTCGCAAGATGATATGACTGCCGCGCTGGCGTTTTTCATAAAGCCCGGCACGTTTCAGTGCGACGATGCATATTTTTCCAGAAATTACGGGTAATTTGGTCATACGGCAAGGGTCAGCACGTTGAATTGTTCTTCGGGTACGGGCAATCCGTCTTCTTCCAATGTCTCAATGTACAGGTCAATGGCTTCTTTGATGTTTTTGATGGCGTCTTCTTTTGTTTCACCCTGACTGATGCAACCGGGCAATGATGGACATTCAGCAATCCACAATCCATTTTCACCGGGATAAATGATTACCTGTCGCATTTTGATACTCCTTCACGGTTAACCGCAGAAATTGAAAACCGACTGCGAAAATTGTTCCGGTTGGGCAACGAATAGCCTATTTTCCACCTAAATTTCCACCCCCAAGCGGCGATAGATACGTTAAATTGGTTTTGGCGATGACGTACAGTGAGTTGTTGCCCTGCGCCAGCGCTAACTCCGAGGCTTTGGAGAAAGCGTTGTACGCTTGCTGGGTGTCCCCCTGCTGAGAATACACTTGCCCTGCCAAAAACCACGCTTCGGCGGAATCGGGGTGAGTCTTCAACACCTGTTGCGCCAACGAAAGCGCCTCAGCGGGCTTGCCCAGTTGTTGCAACAACCGCCCCCGCGCCAGCGGGACATACGCGGGGTCGTCGGCGCGGGCATTTGCTTTTGCCAGTAGATTTTTCGCTTCGGCCGTGCGCCCCATCTGGTTCAGCAAGACTGCTTTAAACACCAATGAATCCACATCATCCGGCACGGCGGCGAGCGCCTGCTCAATTTCAGCCAGCGCCGCGGGATAGTTTTGCTGTTCCGTCACCAGTTCAAGCGCTTTTTCAAAATGACGTGTTTTCGCCACCACCGCCGGATCGGGTTTGAGCACGGTGTTGAAGGCAATCACCACTGCCAGCACAATCGCACCGGCGACGCCCAAAATGGTAAACAGTCGTTTGCGGGCACGCGTTTTTTTCTCTGCAGCAATTTCATCCACGAACCACCACGGATGCGATTCCCGCGAAACGTTTGCCGGACGCGCCGTGCGCAATTCCGCCGCCCCGCCGATGGCGTTCAGCAGTTGGCCGGCGTGGCGGGCAATGCGCGTTTGCAGGTCTGCCAGGCGCACCGATTCGGCGGTGAAGGTACCTCCGGCGGTAATGAGTTGCGTAAGTTGCTGTTGCACGGAGTCCAGTTCGCCAAAATAGGCCAGCACCCCGGCTCTGTTTTGGCGGGGTAAATGAACAGCCCTATCTTCCAGCGATTGCAGTTGTGTGCGGAGCTGGTCGGCAGGGCTGAAGGGGTGTTGTTGATAAAAATTTATTTTGTCTGCCATCGGTCATTATCCTTTGCCGAAGAGATTATCCACCTCCTGAATAAATTCGGCAAAGATGGGGTATATTTCTGGCGCGATCGAGGCGGTTAAAGTCCATAAATGTTTGTGTATTTGGTAGTGATGTAATTGATGTACGGTTGGGCGTCGATGCCGCCACCGGTGACACGCTGCACCAGTTCGGTAGGGGTGAATTTCCGCCCATGCTGATGAATATTTTCGCGCAACCAGCCCAGCACGGCGTCGAATTCCCCTTTGGCAATCTGTTCGGGAATGGTGGGATTGTCTGCTACCATCTTGTTGAAAAATTGCACCGAAAGAATGTTCCCCAGCGAGTAGGTGGGGAAGTAACCAATCAACCCGCTTGACCAGTGAATATCTTGCAACACGCCATTGGCGTTGGAATCTGGAATAATGTGCAGGTATTCGTTCATTTTTGTGTTCCACGCTTCTGGCAGGTCGGCCACATGGATTGCCCGCGAAACCAGGTCGCGCTCCAACTCAAAGCGGACAAAAATGTGCAGGTTGTATGTCACTTCGTCTGCTTCCACACGGATGAGCGATGGCACAACTTTGTTGATGGCGCGGTAAAAGGCTTCCACGCTCACGTTGCCAAGCTGCTGCGGAAACAGTTGCTGAAGTTGAGGGTAATAATGTGACCAGAATCCTTTGCTGCGCCCGATGATGTTTTCCCACATCCGCGATTGCGATTCGTGAACACCCAGTGAAGCGCCGTCGCGTAAATTGGTGCGTCGTAGCGAGAGGGCAAAGCCCTGTTCATACATGCCGTGTCCTGCTTCGTGCATCGTACTGAACAGCGCCGAGGGAAGGTAATTTTCCAGAATGCGGGTGGTCAACCGCACATCACCCACCCCGAAACTTGTGGTAAAGGGATGGGTTGATTTATCTTGCCGCCCCCGGTTGAAATCAAACCCAAAATCTTTGATGACAGAGACGCCAAAATCCCACTGCTTTTGTGGATCGAAATATTGATGGAGCGCGGAATCGTCCACGGCGTTGCTTTGTTCTTGAATGGCCTGTACCAGCGGCACAGTGGCCTGGCGCACATGTTTGAAGATGGGCGCTACCTGTGATGATTTCATCTCTGGCTCGTATTCGTCCAGCAGCGCATCATAAATGTGTTCTTCGTAGCCCCACGCTTCGGCTTTTTGGATGGTGAGATCAACAATTTTTTCCAGGTGAGGTTGGAACAGGCCAAAATCATCTTTGGCGCGTGCCTCTTTCCAGGCTTCTACCGCCAGGCTGGTGGTGCGAGACAGTTCCGTCACCAGGCTGGTGGGGAGCTTGCGCGCGCGGTCGTAGTCGCGGACGGCGGCCCGGACGATACTGGCATCATCGGAATCATAGGCAAAGTTTTTTGCCTGGGCCGAGAGTCCTTCTAACAGTAGACCTATTTCGTCGGTGGTAAACTTTTTGTGCGCAATTTTGCTGAGCGTTGCCAGTTGTTCGGCGCGTTCTTCTGCACCGGCCGTTGGCATATAGGTTTCTTGATCCCAGCTCAGCACTTGCATAGCGGCATGAAGATCCATAATCTCAGCCAGGTGTGATCTTAAAGTGGAGAGTTGTTCTTGCATTTTGCATTGCCTTTCAGTTTAAGTATTGCGTCGTTAGTTATTTTCAATCTTCGTTCAATTTCAAAATGGACATAAACGCTTCTTGTGGAATTTCAACATTACCAACCATTTTCATGCGTTTTTTGCCCTTCTTTTGCTTTTCAAGAAGTTTGCGTTTGCGGGTGATGTCGCCGCCGTAGCATTTTGCCAGCACGTCTTTGCGCAGCGCTTTAACGTTGGCGCGGGAAATTACTTTGTTGCCCACAGCGGCCTGGATAGGGACTTCAAATAGCTGGCGCGGGATGAGGCGTTTGAGCTTGCTCACCAATTTCTGCCCCCGGTAGTAGCTTTGGTCGCGGTGAACGATGATGCTCAAAGCGTCCACTGGTTCTTTGTTCACCAGCACATCCACTTTCACCAGATCACCTTCCCGGTACTCGTGGAAGGTGTAATCAAGTGAAGCATAACCCCGGCTAACACTTTTAAGCTGGTCATAATAATCGATCACCATTTCAGAGAGCGGTAAATAATATTCTAGCAGAACGCGGGTTGCATCCAGGTATTCCATGCTTAAATATTCACCGCGTCGTTTGGTGGTAATTTCCATAATCGGGCCGATATAGTCGGCGGGGGTGTAGATGCTGATGCGCATCCACGGTTCGGCAATGGAAGCGACGATGGTGGGGTCGGGCAATTCGGCGGGGCTGGAGATGACCAGTTCCTCACCATCGGTTTTGATGATCTGGTACTGCACGCTGGGCGCGGTTGCCAGAATGTTCAGGTCGTATTCGCGCTCCAGCCGTTCCTGGATGATGTTCATATGGAACAGTCCCAAGAATCCGCAACGAAACCCGAAACCGAGCGCCTGGCTGGTTTCTGGCTGATAAACCAGCGAAGCGTCGTTGAGTTGCAATTTTTCCAGCGCGTCTTTCAGTAGGTCGTAATCTTCACTTTCAGTCGGATAGAAACCGGCGAAGACCATCGGCTTGACCGGCTTGTATCCTGCCAGTGGTTCAACTTCTGTGCCGGCCAGCGAGACGGTGTCTCCCACGCGGACGCTGCGAATGGTTTTTAAGCCGGTGGCGATGTAGCCTACTTCGCCAGCCTGCAATGCCTGTACGGGAGCCATGCCGGGGCGGAACACGCCTAATTCCAGCAGCTCCACCGTTTGCTCGCTGGCGGAGAGGTGGATTTTATCGCCCTGCTGAAACTTTCCATCCACAACCCGCACATAGGCAATCACGCCTTTATAAGAATCATAATGGCTGTCAAAAATCAGGGCGCGGGTGGGCGCGTCGGGGTTGCCGGTGGGGGCGGGGATGCGCTCGATGATGGCTTCTAGCAGGTCTTCAACGCCGGTGCCAACCTTCGCTGAAACCGGGATGACGTCTGCGGCATCTAGCCCGATGAGGTCTTCAATCTCCTGTGCTATTTCTTCCGGGTGGGCGGAGGGGAGATCAATTTTGTTGACTACGGGGAGGATTTCCAAATCGCTTTCCAGGGCGAGGTACAGGTTTGCCAGTGTTTGGGCCTCTACGCCCTGCGTGGAATCCACCACCAGCACTGCGCCTTCGCATGCGGCGAGGGCGCGGCTCACTTCGTAGGTGAAGTCCACGTGCCCCGGTGTGTCAATCAGATTTAGCTCATATTCCTGCCCGTTGCGGGCGGTGTAATTCATACGCACGGCGCTGGCTTTGATGGTGACGCCTCTTTCGCGTTCCAACTCCATTCTGTCCAGTACCTGCTCGTGCATTTCTCGTTCGGTGAGCGTGCCTGTAAGTTGCAACAGACGGTCGGCCAGCGTTGATTTGCCGTGGTCAATATGGGCGATGATGGAAAAATTGCGGATGTTTTTCATATTAGTTATCGGCTGTCAGCTATCAGCTTTCAGCCCGTGATTTCTCTGTGGGTAACTCGCCGCTGACTGCTGATCGCTGAAAGCTGGTGGCTATTTTACCGACATTCTGTCGAATGCCCACTCGTTGCTGGCGCCCACATTATCGATAACCATGTGTTGGTCAAGCCCATCGGCGTTCATAACAAAAATTTGCCACACCCCGTTGCGCGTGGAACGAAATACAATGTATTGTCCATCCGGCGTCCAGGCCGGGACGGAATCGTTGCCGAGGGCGGTGGTGAGCCGCTGTAACTCGCTGCCGTCCGGGTTGATGGTGTACACATCCACATTGCCATCCACATTGCGGCTAAAGGCGATCTTCTTGCCGTCCGGTGACCATGCTGGCAGCCCATCAGAGCCTTCGGTGGTGAGTTGGTGTGGGTTTGTATTGTCGGGGTTTTCAATCCACAGGCCACATTGGGGACGGCACAATTTTACCACCAGTTCTGCACCATCGGGAGAGAATGAAGGATGTTCACCCAGGGCTTCAAATGATTGCGGCGCGCCATTAGGGTCGATAAAGTAAACCCTGCGGTCTGGGCCGCCACGTGCGCCATCAAACGCAATAATCTGCCCATCGGGCGACCAGGTGACGGTGTGTGCTGTTCCTTCTGGTAAAATGCGGGTAGGATTTTCTCCGGCAGCCCCCATTTTCCAAATGCCGTTGGTGCCGCTGCTAACTCTTGCCTGGGTGTCGATCCCCTCTTCTCCAAAGAAGGCAAGTTGCTTGCCATCGGGTGACCAGGACGGGCTGGCTGCAAAATCAAGCAAAAATTGCTGGTTGCTGCCGTCTAAAGTTGCCGTCCAGATGGAATGTTTGCCCCCGTCCCATTTGGTAAAAGCCAGGGTGTACGTTGAGAGTGGTGCCGGCCTGGGCGATGGTTTTATGCTGGGTGTGGGTGTATCTGCTGGGGTAACAACAAATGCGCCATACGTTTGCAGTTCATCATTGGCGTACAATTCAAGTTCCCATGTGCCGGGTGACAGCGGTTGCCCGTCGGTTGTGTTCAAGTTGTAATCAAACTGCCCGCTGGAATCACCGGTCCATTTTTCTTCAACCTTCAGCACCTCTTCCCCGTTGTGATACCAGATGCGCGTCCATGTGTGCTGGTTGGGGACAAGACCGGCGTAATCAAAAATGGCGTGGACTTCCACAACATTTGGGGGAAAGGTAGTAACGCAGTCCAGCGGCTCGCCGCGTGCCGTGACCGGTTTAAAGCAAATCGGCCCGAAGCTGGGGGCGAGGGTTAATGTGGGTTGTTGTGATTGGGTTGCTGGCAGGGTGCGTGTGGGTGTGCTCACCAAATTTCCTTCTCGGCTGGCGGTGCCGGTCAATTGGGTGGGTTGAGCGTTGATGGCGGTTACGGCGAGTTGTGGTGTAAAGACAGCGGTGCTGCTACTTGCTGTTGTTTGCTGGTTACTGGTTACACGCCGATATATAAAAATACTGCTGATGACAAACCCTATGGTACACAAAAATATTATGCCCCCTACCAATCCCATAACGATCCATCGTGGGCGTTTCTGCTCTGGGTCGGGCAAGATGCTGGCAGGGGCAAAAGGTTTAGTTTGATTGGCCTGACGAGTATCCGGATCGGCCATAATTACCTCGTTCCTTGCTGATTTTGTTGCCTGGTGCAATTTCAAGCCAGAAATTCGTGCATCATATTTCCGTCAAGCACCGTGTGGTTGTCACTACATTATTTTGAAACAATGTATGTGTCCCCGAAAATGTCTCTTGGAATTGCACTGGTGCAACGGATGGAAGCATAACATTAGGCTACAAGTCTGTCAAAATTGATGGGAAATGGCGCAATAAAACGTAAAACGTGAAACGTAATTCCGTGTAAAAACTTCTTACGTTTCACGCATCATTTGAAGCGACGGGTGCAATGGCTCTTTCATCCCCGAATGGTGTACCCTTGTCGTCCGATGGTTTGGATGTATTGAGGATGCGAGGGGTCTTCTTCCAGCTTCTCGCGCAGGTTGCGAATGTGCATGCGCACCAAGGCCGGGTCGCCCACGCCAGGGGGATATTCCCACACATCTTCCAGCATTTTGCTGGTTGGCAACAACGTACCGGGATGGCGCATCATATATTCCAATAAACTAAATTCGGTGGGCGTGAGTACCATTATGCCCCGGGGGCTGGTCACTTCTCGGCTGAGCAAGTTGAGGTGTATTTTACCTACTTGTAGTTCAACTTCTTGTGCCTTAGGGCTGATGCGGCGCAACACAGCGCGGATCCGCAGTTGCAATTCAGTCAGGTCGAAGGGTTTAGCCACATAATCGTCTGCTCCTGCGTCGAAGCCTTCCAGTTTATCGGAGAGAGTATTTTGTGAGGTGGCGAATATCACCGGGATTTGGGATAATTTTGGGTTGGCACGGAGGCGGCGGCATGTTTCAAAGCCATCCATCCCCGGCATTTTCACATCCAGCACAATCAGGTCGGGTTTATGGCTGGCGGCCTTCAGCAGGGCTTCAATTCCATCAGCGGCGACAATGATATCATGGTCAATCAATCCCATGCGCAGCATTTCTCTCATTTCTGGTTCATCATCAACAACAAGTATTTTCGCCACAGCACACCTTTGATCTTGTGATCTCTTTATTCAATTATAGCAGTTTGTTACATGCTTGGCAATGCGTTTGTCACGGCTGTTGCAAAGTCAATTTTAAGGTTTCAAAAAATCGTTGTTTTTCCCCCA
>CAZMXX010000005.1:0-30662 GCA_964570315.1 uncultured Anaerolineaceae bacterium
CTGCTGAGATGAACGGTCTTTTGAAACGCGCGCCAATGCCAGCTTCAGGTCTGCCAATTCCCGCCGCATTTTGCGCACATCGTCATTTGCGGCGCGAGTGGGCTGCGGGAAATCGCGCAGGTCTTTATCCACTGCCGCCGTCACTTCCAAACGGGGCGGTTTGAAAAAGCCCATCAACCCCGGTTGGCGAATTTTGCGCGATTGCAGAATGATGGCATCCGCCCCAAGTTCGGCGCGAATGGCGGTCATCGCCTCCGGCATACTATTGGCATAAAACTTTTTTACGTGCATAATGCTGCGTCCATTGGTGCAATTGTGTATTTTTACGCCGCCGGCACAACCGGCAATTCAATCATCCCTTCGGCATTCACGTTGACGCCGGAGGCAATTTCACTGTAAGAGAGTACCGCCAAATTCGGCAGCGACCGTTCGATGAAACGGCGGAAGGCGAACCGCACAGTGGCGGAACAGAGCAAAACGGGCTGATACCCCTTCTGCGCCAGTGCCTCCATTTCGGCGGCAGTCACTTCCATCAGCCGCTGCGCCACCGACGGGTCAATATTGAGATACAACCCCTGGCTCATATCGCCCATCGCTTCGGTGAGGATGCGCTCAACGCGCGGGCTGAGCGTGACCACATGCAACACCCCATCCGCCGAACGGTGCTGGTTGGAAATTGAACGCGCCAGGGCGCGGCGGGCGGCTTCGCTGAGCAAAGCGGGGTCTTTCACCGAGTGGGCAAGCGCGCCCACCGTCTCCAAAATGGTGACCAAATCCCGAATGGAGACTCGCTCGCGGAGCAGGTTCTTCAGCACTTCCTGCACATCGCTCAAAGAGAGCTGGTTCGGAATCAGGTCGTCAATCAAGGCGGGATAAACTTCTTTCAGATTATCGAGCAGGTCTTTGGTGTCCTGTCGGGTCAGAATTTCGGGGGCGTGGTTTTTCACCACTTCCGTCAGATGCGTTGCCAGCACCGAGGCGGGGTCAACCACTGTGTAGCCGATGGTCTCCGCGCGCTCTTTCTGGGTGGCGTCAATCCAAGTGGCGGGCAACCCGAATGCGGGTTCGGCGGTGGGCGTGCCGGGCACTTCCTCGGCGACGGGACCGGCGGGCATTGCCAAATAATGCCCCATCATCAAATTGCCGCGCGCAATTTCCTCGCCGCGCAATTTGATGGCGTATGAGTTGGGCGGCAATTGCAAATTGTCGCGGATGCGAATTTTGGGAACCACAAAGCCCATTTCCAGCGCAATCTGGCGGCGAATCATCGTGATGCGATTGAGCAAACTGCTGTTCGCGCCACCTTCCACCAACGGTATCAGCCCGTAGCCGATTTCCACTTCCAGCGCGTCCACTTGCAGCAATTCGGTGACGGTTTCCTGCTCCAGCGCGGGCGGCGCACTTTCCTCTTCCGCCTCTGCCAACGCCTCCTGTGCCGCTTCGTCGCCCTGTTTTCGCCTCACGTAAAAGCTGATGCCACCCATCGCGGCGCTTATCAGCAGGAAGGGCACTTTGGGCAGCCCGGGAACCAGCGCAAACCCCACCAACATCACCGAGACAATCATCAGGGCGCGGGGATTGTTGGTAATCTGGGTGACAACATCCGTACCCATATTTTCTTCGGCGGCGGTGCGGGTGACGATGATGCCGGTGGCGGTGCTGATGAGCAACGCGGGAATCTGCGAAACCAACCCGTCGCCCACGGTGAGCAGAGTGTAGGTCTGCAACGCTTCCATCAGGCTCATCCCGTGCTGCAACGCTCCGATGGCGAAACCGCCGATGATGTTCACCAGCACGATGATGATGCCGGCAATCGCATCCCCTTTGACGAATTTGCTCGCCCCGTCCATTGCACCGTAAAAATCCGCTTCATTTTCAATCACCCGGCGGCGCTTCCGCGCTTGGTCTTCGGTGATGAGTCCGGCGTTCAGGTCGGCATCGATGCTCATCTGTTTGCCGGGCATGGCGTCCAAAGTGAAACGGGCGGAAACTTCCGCGACCCGCCCCGCACCATTGGTGATGACGATGAATTGAATGACCATCAAAATGAGAAAAACCACAATCCCGACGATGTAATTGCCGCCAACCACAAAATTCCCGAAGGCAGTGATGACCTTTCCGGCGTTGGCGTACAGCAAAATGAGCCGGGTGGATGAGATGTTCAGGCTCAGACGGTACAGCGTCAGAATGAGCAGCAGCGACGGGAAAACGGAAAATTCGAGGGGTTCGCGGATATACAGCGACACCAGCACGATGGTCACGGCGATGGAGATGTTCAGCGCCAGCAGCACATCGAGCATCGCCGGCGGCACGGGAATGACCATCATCGCCACAATGGCAATGACCGCCACGGCTAACAGCACATCGCTCCCGATGAGTTTCCGCCAACTGAACCCGGTTGTCTTTGTTCCGGCATTTACCGTCATACTGTTCTCTCCGATGGGTTACGCATCTACCATGCGCGGGTTTTTTCTTTCAACCGATAGACGAAAGCCAGCACTTCCGCGACTGCCCCGTACAATTCGCCGGGGATTTCCTGCCCGATTTCCACGGAACTGAACAAGCTCCGCGCCAAAGGTTTATTTTCCACCGTTGGCACGTTGTGTTCTTTGGCTTTATCTTTGATGCGCTGCGCCACCAGCCGTTGCCCTTTGGCAACCACTTGCGGCGCGTGCATTTTGGCTTTATCGTATTTCAGCGCAATGGCGAAATGTGTCGGGTTGGTGATGACCACATCCGCGGTGGGAACCGCCGACATCATCCGGTTCATCGCCATTTGCCGCTGGCGGGAACGGATGCGGGCTTTCAGTTGCGGATTTTCGTACTGCTTCATCTCTTCCCGCACTTCCTGCTTCGACATTTTCAGGCTTTTTTCAAACTCATAGCGCTGATACAGAAAATCGGCGGCGGCGATAATGAGCATGACCGCGCCCACCCGCATCCCCGCATCGAGCGCAATGCCGAGCAACCCGGTGACCGACGCGCTCACATTCATTCGGGGTGCGGCGAGAAGTACCATCATATTTTTTTTCAGCGCGCCGTAAACCACAATGCCGACGATGGCAATTTTTATCATTGATTTGAACAAATCCACCACGCCGCGTAACGAGAAAAACCGTTTCGCGCCGCTGATGGGGTTGATGCGCTGAAAGTCGGGCTTCAACGCCTCGCCGGAAAAGAGAAATCCGACTTGCCCGACATTGGCAACGATGCCGACCAGCACAATCACCGCCACCAGCGGCGCGATGATGCGCAAAATTGTCAGGCTCAACCCCAGCGCGCCGGATGAAACAGTGGCGAGGGTGAAATCAACCGTGCCGAGAGTGTTGAGGCTGGAAAAGCTGCGCGCCATCAACGCCTCATACCGTTCCGCGGAACCGGGTCCCATTGATTTGAGCACCCAAAAGCTGCTCAACAGGATTAATGCCGTGTTGACTTCTACGCTTTTGGCAACCTGCCCTTTTTTGCGAGCATCCTGCCTTCGTCGTGGGGTCGGGGCTTCAGTCTTGTCGCCAGCCATAATGCCGAAATTTCCTCCGGTTTAATCGTTGTTTATTGAAAACCCAGCGCAATCACATTCCCAATGGTGGTGGATAGATAATCTCTCACCATCGGCAGCGTCACGGTCAATGTGAACGCCAGCACCAGCAATCCCAAGCCGATTTTCAACGGCAAACTGAGGAAAAAGATTTGCACCTGCGGCACGGCGCGGGCAATCAACCCTAGCCCCACATCGGTGAGCAGTAACACGCCCACCACCGGAAAAGCGATTTGCACCGCTGCCACAAATGCCTGCGACGTGAGCGCAATCAGCCGGTCGTTGACGGACGCGCCGAACACAAAGGTGCCGACCGGAATAACCTGAAAGGTGCGCTGGAGCGCCAGCAGCAACCAGTGATGCCCGTCAATTGCCAGAAACAGCCCGGCGACCAAAAACGAGTAAAACTGGTCGAGCGCGGCGCTGGAAGCATCGAAAATCGGGTTGTACAATGTTGAAGCGCGAAAACCGACCTGCAAGCCCATCATCGCCGCCCCCATGCTCACCGCCACAAAAACCAGATTGCTGGCAAAGCCAATCAGCGTGCCCACCAGCACTTCCTGCGCAATGTTCAGCACGAAAGGTCCCAATTGGGTGGCAACCGGCGCGAGCGCGGATTGGGCGCTGACGGGGAGCAATATCAGCGCGAGAATGCCGGAAAAGCCGATTTTGGCAACGTTGGGAATGTTCCGCCCGCTGAAAATCGGTGCGGTCATCAGCACTGCCAAAATGCGGACGAACATCAGGAATATGTGGGTCAGATACGCTGCGGAAAGTGCCATAAATTACGTTTCAGAATTTTGATTTCACCGCCAATGCGGTTACCATTAATATCGAGCCTGAATTGTGAAGCGGATTTTTCGACGCACATCAACGTTGGTTCCCCAACTTTAACATCTATATTTATAACATAGGGCAGGGTTAACGTCAGTAAACTTCGTGTGAAGGCGAAGTAAAATTGGCGTAAAGACTGCTAAAGTTTCCCTCAGACGTGCCGAAGATAGCCTGAAAGATTGTTTGTGAATTCAATCTCCCCATAGAGGACTTGTTATGCTCAGACTTCCGATTGACGCGCTGGAACCGGGGATGGTATTGGCGAAGCCGGTCATTGACCCACGCGGCAGTGTGCTGCTCCGGCAGGGTGTCACGCTCACCGATGAGTACATCAACAAAATAAAGCAGCGTGGTTTTGCCAGCATTTTCATCAGTGACGGCGATACCGACGATGTGATTGTGGAAGATATGCTCTCCGACCGCACCCGGCGCACAACGCAGGCGGCGCTGGCGCGGGTGTTCGATTTTGTGCGCGGATTGACCAAAAATTTCGTCAATGAACCCGTCGAAACGGTCATCGCCATTATGAAAGACAATGATATTGTGAATGCTCTGCGGGGATACAGCGGCTTCGAGAAGTTGGAGGGGCGGGTCACTGCCATTCTGGATGAATTGGCGGGGATTGACATGCTGGAGGGCATCGGACAAATCCGCAGCCACAACGATATTATCCTGGGGCATTCCATTGATACGGCAGTGGTGGGTTTGATGATTGGCAAACGGTTGCACCTGCCCGCCGCCGATTTACGCCGTCTGGGAACCGGCTGTTTGTTACACGATATCGGCAAGATTTTTGTGAACCCAAAGGTACTTTCCAGCCGCGTGGACAACCCCGACCTGCTCACCCCCACCGTTCTGCGCCGTCTGCGCGAACATCCCCGCTTCGGATACGAATTGCTCCGCTCCCGCAACCCCGATGCGGTCATCGCCAACCATGTGGCGCTGGAACACCACGAGCGGCAGGACGGACGCGGCTATCCCCGCCGCTTGTACGGCACAAACACCGTCGAGCGACCCCGTTTCGACCGCCAGAACATCCAGCTCATCGCCGAAATTTCCACCATCGCCGATGTGTACGACACCCTCAGCACCGAGCGTCCCGGACAACCCGCCCTCACCCCGACACAGGTCATCACCACCATCCGGCAACTGTCGGGCACGTTCCTCAATGCTGAAATCGTGAACATCTTCCTGAAGCTGGTTCCCGTGCTGCCCACCGGCATCAGCGTGGTGGTGCGCACCGGACGGTATGTCGGCTACCGGGGCGTGGTGGTTCATGCCAACCGGAAACAACCGGAACACCCCGTCATCCGGTTGCTGTACAACCCCAATCATGACCGGATTGTACCCATTGAGATAGATTTATCGCGCGATAAAACCACCACCGTGGAGGCAATTCTGCACCAATGAGCGACCACATCAATTGCCCGGCATGTCAATCCCCGCTGCCGCCCGAGGCGCGCTTCTGCCCCATGTGCGGCACGGCATTGTTTGAAATTGAAGCGCGCACCGGCTCAATGCCCCCCACCGAATGGGTGGGCGAGCGGCGGCAGGTCTCCATCCTGTTCGCCGACCTCGGCTCATTCACCGCCGCCAGCGAAAAAGCCGACCCCGAAGACGTGATTGATATGCTCAACACGGTTTTCACCCGCCTGATGATAGAGTGCGAAAAGGAAGGGGGCTATCTGGACAAAGCCGTCGGTGACGAAATGATGGTGCTGTTTGGCGCACCCAAAGCGCACGAGGATGACCCCGCCCGCGCGGTGCGCGCCGCGCTGGCAATGCAACGGGAAATGAACAATCTGGCGGGATTTATGCGCCGAAAAGTCGGCAATATTTGCGACATCAACATCGGCATCAACACCGGCTCGGTGGTCTGGGGGGGATTGGGTCCCAGCGGACACGCCGCGCTCACCGTCATCGGCGACGCGGTGAACCTTGCCGCCCGGCTGGAAGATTACGCCGACGGCGGGCGGATTGTGGTCTCGGAAGCCGTATACCATCGCACCAGTGATTTGTTTGAATATGAGGTGCTCAATCCGATTGCGGTGAAGGGGAAAAGCGGTCTCATTCCCATTTATTCCCCCCTGCGTCTCAAGCATAAAGCCTCAAAAACGCAGGAAGACATTATCCGCGATGTCCCGTTCATCGGGCGGGAAATGGAACTGGATTTGCTGCACGCCTATTGGTCGCGCGCGGGAGCGGGCTATCCGCAAATCATTCTGCTCAAAGGGGAAGCGGGGCTGGGGAAAACGCGACTGGTCAACGAATTTGTAAACGGGGTGAGCAAATACAGTCATGCCAAACACCCCGTTATTTTGAACGCTCACCATGCGGGGAGCGGTCACAGCGCGTATCACCCGCTGGCGGACATCACCGCGCAGTATTTCGGGCTGGTGGAAAATGACACCGATGTCATCCGGCGACGAAAAATCGAGGATAGAATCTCGGTTTTGGGGATTGTCAGCAACAAATTCATCCCGCTGATGGGGTATCTGCTGGGCTGGTATCGCAATTTGAAAGACCGCGCCACCGACCCCGAAACTCGCCGTAATCTGGAATATCTCCAAATTGCCGCCATTGATGCCGCCGTTGACCTTTTTTACAAGCAGGCATCACGCCGTCCCACCCTCATCATCATTGATGATTTGCAGGGCGCGGACGACCAAATCATTGAATGGCTGAATCGAATCATCATCGCCAGCCAAATGATTCGCCAGCAGCAGGGCGGCTTTCATCTGATGATACTGGCGCTCTCGCGCCCACGCTTCGACGCCCCGCTGAACAATGTTGAAATCAAAAACGTGATTGAATTGACTCCCCTCACCGACGATGAGCGGCGGGAAATGATTCAGCACATTTTGCCCGGCGAAGGCTTGCCCGCCAGACTCATCACCCGGCTGGCAAAAGAGTCGGAGGGCAATCCCTATTATCTGCTGGAAGTTGCCCGCGAGTTGGTGCAGTCGGGGCAATTAATCCGCAGCAGCGGGCGTTGGGAACTCACCCGCACAGTAGAGCAGATTGATGTCCCGCACAGCATCGAAGGGCTGGTGCTGGCAAAGCTCGACACGCTCACCCCCACCGACCGGCGCGTGTTGCAACACGCCTCGGTCATCGGCATGTCTTTCTCGGAAATGCTGCTCGAAAAAATCACACCGATAGACCAACTAAAAGATTCCCTGCACAATTTATTACAGCGCGGCTTAATTAAAGAAACAGTGACCACCCCCGAAGGGCGTACTTTTTCGTTCACCCAAGCCGTGGTGCGGGAAGTCACCTACAACAGCATTCTGCGCAAAACCCGCCGCGAACTCCACGAGCTGATTGCCGACATTTCCAGCGCCGACCGCGCCACCCCCGCCCAAAACATCGAAGTGCTGGCGCAGGATTACGCCACCCGCGGGCAGGACGAAAAAATGATCGCCTACAATTGGCTCGCGGGGCGGCACGCGCTGGAAAAATTCAACTTCGATGTTGCCTTCCATCACCTGCAAATGGCGTGGGATGCGCTGATTGAAATGCCCAATCCCAACCCGGAAATCTACCAAAATCTGGCGGACAGTTTAGGCGATGCCAGCACCTTCACCAGCCATTTCACCCAAGCCGCCACCTGCTACCAAACGGCATGGAGTTTGCTGCAAAACGACCCGGAACGGCAAGCGACGCTCCATTATAAAATCGGGCGGTTGCGCCTGTTTCAGGGAGACACCACCGCCGCATTGGAAGATTATATGCAGGCGCTCCAACTCACCGCCGAGCATCCGTTTCCACAGTTGCGGGCGCAAATTGAAGCGGAGATTCGGTTGTTGTATGATTTGGGGTAACGGCGAAACTAACGCACCATGTTGGGCATCAATTCCATAATTTGCACGGTGAAACGCATCATTTGCTGTAACATCCACGGACCCGCCAGCAGCAAAACCAAGCCAATCCCGATGATTTTCGGCACAAAGGTGAGCGTCTGCTCGTTGATTTGCGTCATCGCCTGAAACAGACTCACCATCAACCCGATGAGAAGGCTGACGCCCAACAACGGGGCGGCAATGAGCAACGCCAGCAACAACGCATCATGTCCGAGTGTCGCCAAAAAGGTTTCAGTCATAATTCCTCCCCGCCGCTATGAACCGAAACTGGTCACCAGCGAACGAATCACCAAATGCCACCCGTCAACCATCACAAACAGCAACAGCTTAAACGGCATGGAAAGCAACGATGGCGGGAGCATAATCATCCCCATCGCCATCAACGCGCTGGCAATGACAATATCCAGCACCAAAAACGGAATGAATATCAGCACGCCCATCTGGAAAGCGGTTTTCAACTCACTGATGACAAACGCCGGAATGAGCACATAGGTCGGGATGTCATCCTGCGTTTTGGGGCGAGGCATGTCCGCCATGTCAACAAATAACGCCAAATCGCGCTCGCGGGTTTGCCGGAACAGAAATTCGCGCACCGGCGCAATGCCGCGCTCATAAGCCATCTGCTGGTCAATTTGATTGTTCAGATAGGGTTGCACGGCATCATTGTTGATTTGATTCCATGTCGGCGCCATCACAAAAAAGGTTAAAAAGAGGGACAACCCGATGAGCACCTGATTGGGGGGAATTTGCGGCAACGCCAGCGCACTCCGCACAAACGACAGCACGATGATGATGCGGGTGAACGCCGTCACCAGAATCAACAGCGCGGGGGCGAGGCTCAACACCGTGAGCAGCAACATCACCTGCAAGCCACTGCTCACCGTTTGCGGGTCGGAGGTGCTGAGTTGCCCCAAATCGGTGGGAATGGCGATGGTATCGGCGGTTTGACCGGCACACCCGGTGGCGGTCAGCGCGAAAATTGCCAGCAGAACGACCAGCAGCAATTGTTTTTTGCGACGTGTCATCATTCTACCTCCATCACATCCCGCATTTCCTGCACATTGTGGCGCAACGATGAAAGCGTGGTTTGCCAGGCGTCCGGCGGCGCAGGCACGTCAACGGGAACCGCGGTTTGGGTCAGCGCGGTTTCAAAGGATGCCGGTTCATCGGCGGCGGGCAGGTCTTCGTCGGGCAGCGGGATGTGCGCATCCGCAAGCTCGGTGAGCAGGGCAATGTTCTGCTCGGTTGAGCCGAGCAGTAATGTTTTTTCCCCCACCACAATCAAATGCAATGAACGTCCGGGCGCCAGCCCGATGGTTTCCAGCACTTGAATGGTGGCGCCGCCGGTTTTGATGGGATTTTTGAATTGCTGCAACCAGCGCAACCCCAGCAGCAGCCCATACACCAGCGCGATGACAATTGCCAGCTTCACCGCCATATCAATCCCTATCTGCAAAAATGAACGGTTGTCCGCTTCCAACGCGGCAACATTCGGGTCAAGGGTGGATTGATAATCGGGCAGAAAACTGTCACTCGGCGCGGTGGATGCCTCATCGGCGGCGGTGGCGACCACGGTGGGCGTCGGGGCGGGCGCAGGGGGAACCAGCGCAGATTGCCCGAAAAGCACCACCACGGCGAAAAGCACGAACATCCCCAGCCACAACCACACCGATTTGCCGGGCTTCTTCTCTTTCTTCTGCCAAAAATCCGGAAATCCGGTCATAATTTCTCCCTATTGCATCGAATGGACCCGCTGTGCCGCCGGCACAACATCGGTGATGCGCACCCCGAAACGGTCATCAATGACCACCACTTCCCCACGGGCGATGAGCCGGTCGTTGATGAGTACGTCCACGGGTTCACCCGCCAACTTGTCCAACTCCACCACCGAGCCGGGACCGAGTTTCAGAATTTCTTCAATGCTCATTCGGGTGCGCCCCAATTCCACCGTGACCCGCAGGTTCACCCCCAGTAGCAAATCCAAATTCCCGCCATCGACGCCATTGGTTGCCACCGGCTGAAGCGGGGCGAACTGCGCCGGGCGCGCCGTCACACCACTGCCGCCTGATTGAGGCGCGGCGGCAGGTGTGGGCGCGGGCGAAACTGATGCGGGGGAA
This sequence comes from uncultured Anaerolineaceae bacterium, assembly GCA_964570315.1. GTDB lineage: Bacteria > Chloroflexota > Anaerolineae > 4572-78 > 4572-78 > JANTHQ01. Next base: position 10,353 of record CAZMXX010000005.1, read on the forward strand.
ATGGGTTGCGCCCCCGTGATTTTGCTCAACTCTTCGGGGGTGATTTGCGTCGCCATCGGAGAGGGCGCGGGCGTTGATGGTGCGCCGCCACCCGTCTGTTCCGCCAGCAGGCGATTGATGTCGTCTTGAGACAGCGGGGCATCGTCTCCGCTCCCGGTCTCGGCAGCGGGCGGTTCGGGAGTTGAACTTTGGGCGCTATCGCCACTCACAATGTTTTCCAATTCTTCCGGTGAAATCGAGAGATCATCCATTTTGTTTTGCCTCCAAGACATCGACAATTTGCACCGCCAGTTGGCGTCCAATCGTGCCGGGCTGTCCGTTGTATCGTTTATCTGTGCCAATCATAACCGGCAGGGGACGATGCACATGTGTGTCCAGCACCAGAACATCTCCCGTTTGCAACTGTAAAATATCCTCAAAATTCACATCCGCTTCGCCCAAAAGGGTGCGCACATCCACCGAAACCCGTTTGAGATGCGCCATCAGACTCTCGGTATAAATGTCCGATTCGCGCGTTTCACCGGCAACCCATGTGTGCGGGCTGAGTTCGCTGACGATGGGCTTGAGGACGGAATACGGGATGCAGATGCTCATCATGCCGGTGTTGTCGCGGATGCGCACCTCAAAACCGATGAACACCGCTGCATCGGAGGGGAGCGCCACCTGCGCAAATTCCGGGTTCAGCGTCGTTTCCACCGTTTTCACCGTCACGGAAAGGACGTTGCGCCATGCTTCCTGAATCGCTTCGGCGATGTAACTGACCACACTTTCCAACAATTGCTGGTCAATATCGGTGATTTCATGCTCATCAGATATTGGCTGCCCCAAACCGCCCATCAGCCGATCAATCACAATGGACGCCGTATCGGTGTCGAATGCCAGCATCACCCGCCCCGGCAATGGTTCATACCGGAAAACCGTTGTGGGCGACGGCGACGGGATATTTTGCAAAAAATCCACAAAACTGCCCTGCTCCACATGCACCAGCGACACGGCAATGGTTGCCCGCAAAAAAGCGGAAAGCGCAGATGTGAGCCGCCGCGCGAAATTCTCATGGATCATTTGCAGGGTACGAATCTGCTCTTTTGAGAATTTATCGGGGGAACGGAAATCGTAGGTTTTTGCCGTCCCCATGAATCCATCAACTTCAGCCGCAGGCAACGGTCCGCCATCGGAGGGTAAAATGGCGAGAAGGGCATCGATTTCTTTTTGTGAAAGTGTTTTTTCTTGCGACATAGTCAGTGATACGCTTTGGTTACCGGTTATTGAACTAAAAAGTCGGTGAAATACACGTTCATGATGGCGTCATAGCCGAATAGATTGTTGATGGCTTTGGTAATTTCCTGTCTTAATTGGTCTTTACCCTCAATCGTTGCAATTTCATCGTAAGTTTTGCTGGAAAGGACGGTCATCACCGCATCATCAATTTTAGGGCGCATGAGGTCGATTTTGGATTTGAATTCATCTTCCGCCAGCGTTTTTTCTTCCGGCAACATCGTCGCGTACCCTGCAATGCTGGGCCAGAATTCCAGCACGATGGTGGTTTGCAGATACCGCAAGCCGCCGGGTTCCGCCAAGTTGACCACTTTGGTGTCCAGATTGTAAATAATGCCCTGCAACGGCTGCGAAGGGTCTAAATAACTTGCCAGCGGCACGCCGCCCGGACCGACCATGCCCGGCTGCGGGGTTGCCCCCGCCAACGGGATTCCCGGTTCCATGGTGGGGGTCGGCGTGGGAGTCGGTGTGGGGTCGGCGTAATCCACGCGGATGTAAAACGGTTTCCACATGGTATCGGGCGCAAGCAACACATAGCCGATAAGCCCCAGCAACACCACGCTGACTAGGGTCGGGATAAGGACTTTGGGGTTAAGGAAGCCTTTGATTTTGTCCATTTGTTTATCCTTTCATACATATCAGACGGGATTATTGCCCATTGTCCGGCGCAACGGGCTGTTCCGGCGGGAGTGCTGCCGGCGTGGGCGTGGCGAGCGCCTCGTCAATCGGCGGCAGGTCAATGCCGCCCACAGAAAATTGGCGCGAACCGCTGGGATACACAATCACCAAATCGGCGCGGCGGTTCCGCCGGCGACTTTCGCGGTCAACATTGGGCACAAGCGGGTTGTATTCGCCATTACCCGCCGCCATAAGCCGGTTGGGCGCAATGCCTCCCTCTTCGGCTAGATAGCGCACAATTGCCACCGACCGCGCCACGGATAATTCCCAGTTGGTGGGATAAATGGGGTTATTGGTGGGAATATCATCGGTATTGCCCTCCACCCGAATGTGGGCATCGGAATTTTTCAGAAATTCGGCAACTTTATCGAGCACGGGTTTGGCTTCCGGCAAAAGTTTCGCGCTCCCCGGGTTGAATGCCAGCTCGTTTGACAGGCTGATAATCATCCCTTCCAACGTCATGCTGACATCAATTTCGCCGCCGATGTTGAGCTGTTTTGCCAGCACCGTCATTTCCGTGCTCACCCGGACGAAATCGCGCTGGCGGGGAGGCAGCATCTTCGGGAAAATCGGCGCGGCGGATACCGACGGGCTGGAGGTTGACCCCTCATTGCTGATGAGCGCGGTGGACGATTGCAATCCAATGCTGTTGAACGCCTGCCGCAATGAGGCGGCAACGGTGGCAAAATTTTTCAGGTCGGTGTTCGCCATAGCGTACAGCACCATAAAGAACACCAGCAGCAGCGACATCATATCCGCCCAGCTCACCACCCATGCTTCCATCGTCGGGCAATCTTCGCACTTTTTCTTCTTTGCCACAGCAATCGCCCCCCTTACTCGCCGCCGCTCTCATCGCCGCCGCGCAGTTTGGGCGGCAGGAATGATTCCAGTTTTTCCCGCACGATGCGCGGGTTTTCACCGGCTTGAATGGCTAAAATGCCTTCCACGATGATTTCTCGGGTGACCATTTCGTCTTTATTCTTTTGTTTGAGCTTGTTTGCCAACGGGGCGTAAAAAAAGTTCGATAAAACAACGCCGTACAGGGTGGTCAGAAACGCCACCGCCACGGAGGGACCCAGCGCAGATGCGTCGGCGAGGTTGCCCAACACGCCGACCAGCCCGGTGACCGTCCCCAACATGCCCATCGCCGGGCTAACCGAACCGAGCATCTCAATCACGCCCGCGCCATTTTTGTGCCGCCGCTCCATCAAATCATTGTCAATTTCCATAATTTCGCGGACGACGGCGGGGTCAACGCCGTCCACCACCAGCATAATCCCTTTTTTGACAAAATCGTTGTCAATATTGCCGATTTGTTCTTCCAGCGAGAGCAACCCTTCGCGGCGCGCTTGGTCTGCCAATTCAACAAAGCGATCAATTTCAGCTTTGGGATTGGTGGTCAAGCCTTTGAAGGTTTGTCCGATATAGCCGGGAATTGACGTGACCAAATCCATCGGATGCGCCAAAAAAACCACCCCAAACGCGCCAACCACCACCAGCACCAACGAAGGCAGGTTGACGAGATTGGCGGGATTGTCACCATTCATGAACATGGAGGCAAAATACGCACCGAACGCAATAACAAATCCTAGAATCGTTGCTAAGTCCATCGGTTATTCTTCTCCTGCGTTTCTTTCAACCACGTGCGGCAGTTGTCCATACGCTTGCCGCCGAAAAGCCACAATGGCATTCACGATTTCGGCGGCGGATTCCGTCACCACGACTTTCACGCCGGTGGTCAGCGAAACCACCGTGTCGGGGGTTTCTTCTATAAACTGGATTAAATCGGGATTAATCCAGAACTGGCTGTTATTCAAACGAGTCACCCGTATCATAAAATTTCTCCATGTGAAAACGCCCCGCAAACGCGCGCTGCGGTTTCAATCGTCACTATATCATTGGTTGCGGGGGTTGTCAGTAAAATAGGCGTGAAAAGGGCATAAAGTTTGCGTAAACAGCGGAGATTATCATTCCATTATCGGATATGTTTCCAAAAACTTTAGCGATTTCCGGAGTCTTTACGCAAAAATTACTTATACTTCACGTCTTCTTTACTGACACACTCGCCCGCACATGTTATATTTTTGAATGTAACATGCTGTGGCGCAATCTATTTTTAGTTGCACATCACGAGGACACATGAAAGTTACGGGCAACCAACCCCCACAAAAACCGACATCCACGACGGCGGCGAACAACGCGCCGAAGCCCACGCCGTCGCGTCCGAGCGCAACCGGATTCTCGCAGGCGCTGGCACAGGCGCAACGCCCGGCGATGCGCGCGCCGGTGCTGCCCCCCGTGAGCCGCTGGAACAGTCTGGGATTTTTGGCGACCTCAAATATGCCGAGCATGCGTTTCCCGTTCACCCGCTCGCAGATGGTGACGGCGGCGAGCGCCGCACCGATTCCCGCCAGCCAGTTCACATTCAGCGCGCAGAACATCACCATTTTGCCCAACACCGCCCCTGCGCCGGTCAAGGCGGCGCCACCCGCCCGAATTGATGCCGGGTTATCCTCGCAACCTCTTTCTCTGATAGATTACCCGCATCCACCGGGCGATAATGGGCGCGGCATCCATTGGATACCCACCCTCAGCCAATCAAAAGAGACGGTGGACACCTATGTTGAAAAAGCGGTGGCGATGGGGATGAAGTGGGTGGTCTTTTTAAATGATGGGGCAAAGATCGGTGCGAATGATTATCTGGTGAAGAAGCTCGCCGATGCGGGCATCGAGCCGGTGATGCGCATTTACACCTCCGGCGTCACCCCCCTTTCCGGCGATATAAAATCAATGGTGCGCCATTACACGGATATGGGCGTGAATTATTTCCAAATTTACAACGAACCCAATTTGCGGGTTGAAACGGGCGGCAAACCCGCCGATGTGGCGGAATATGTGAAATTGTGGAGCGATGTTGCCCAACAGGTGATTGACGGCGGCGGGTATCCCGGTTTCGGCGCGCTCAGTCCGCAGGGGGAAATGGATGACCGCGAATTTCTGAAACAGGCGCTCCGGGAACTCAAACGGACGGGAAAATTGAATTTGCTCGATAAAGGCTGGCTGGCGATGCACAATTACACCGGACCCCGCCCCCTCAACGACCCCGACGGCTTTTTGCGCTTCCGGCAGTACAACGACATCATCACCGCCGAGTTGGGGCGACCCATCCCCATCATCGGCACAGAGGGCGGCACACACCTCAGCCCACTGGTGAATACCGAACAGCAAATCAATATGATGACCGGCGCATACAAATATATGGCGCGCCGCGAACCGTACAATTTTGTTTATACCTATTGGATTATTGCCAACGGCGACGACCCCGCTTGGGCGGAACACGCGCTCTTCAAAGAGGATGGCGCTACGCCGTTGGCGCAGGCTTTACTTCAAATGGCAGCAGGAGAATCAGCATGAGTGGCGTATTCAGCACCTTTAGAACCACGGCTTCGGCACTGACCGCCCAACGGTTGCGAATGGATGTCATCTCGAACAACATCGCCAATGCGGAAACCACCCGCACGGAAAACGGCGGACCTTATCGCCGCCAGCAGGTTGTTTTCGCCGCAAAGGGCAACCGGCAGAACTTCGCCGCACAACTGGCAACCGCTTCGATGCGCAGCCGCGCCATCGACAGCCCCGGCAGCGGTGTGGAGGTATCGAAAATCATCACCGACGATACGCCGGGCAACAAAGTATACGACCCCACCCACCCCGATGCGGACGCGGACGGCTTTGTGGAATATCCCAATGTGGACGTGACCACGGAGATGACGGATATGCTCTCGGCGACGCGGTCATATGAAGCCAACGTCACCATTTTCAACGCGCTCAAAAGTATGGCACTGAAGGCGATTGAATTGGGCAGCAAGTAGGTACGTTTAAACGATAGCTTATCGGCATTAAAAATTCAGGTAGTGGTTCAATCGTAAGTGATGGCAACTGTCATTGCGAGCCGAAGGCGAAGCAATCCCCACCAGTGGGAGACGGAGATTGCTTCGGGCTACGCCCTCGCAATGACGTATCACTTGCTTCTGTGACACCACCAAAATTCAGAGGCAAAAGGAAACGCATATGTCCGGCGGAATTACACCCATTACCCAAATCACATCCGTAACCCAGTCGCAAGCGGGGAAAACTGGCGGCAACGTCGGTTCCATCACCAAAGATTTCGGCAAAGTGCTGGGGAGCGCCATTGACAATTTGGCGGAGAAGGAAAATAGCGCCAACAACGCCATCGCCCGGCTTGCCGCCGGTGAAGATGTTGACCTGCATCAGGTGATGCTTTCCATGCAAGAAGCGGACATCGCCTTTCAAATTGCTTTGCAGACGCGCAATAAACTGGTGGACGCATATCAGGAAATTATGCGGATGCAGGTTTAGTGTTGTCGCAGCATCATTTTAGGTGTCCAGCGGAGAACGTATGAGTCAGTCCCTCGTACCATTTAAACAAGAAGCGCTTGCCAATGCCTGGAACAAGATGAACACCGCCCAGAGGGTTGGGTTGGGGACGCTTGTGATTGCGGCGTTGACGGCAATTATATTTTTTGTGGCATGGGCGCAAACGCCGGAATACGTCGCCGCCTTCACCGATGTGGACACAAAGGACGGCGCGAGCATCGTTGCCTATTTAAAGGAACAAAGCATCCCCTATCAGGTCACTGAAAATGCCGGCGGCGTCACCATCCGCGTGCCGGCATCACAGGTGCATGAAGTGCGATTGTCGCTCGCGGCACAGGGTTTGCCAGGCAAAGGGACGGTGGGCTTTGAACTGTTTGACACCACAAATCTGGGGCTGACCGATTTCACCCAGCAGGTCAACTATCAACGGGCGCTGGAAGGGGAACTCGCCCGCACCATCAGCAGTTTGACGGTGGTGCGCGCCGCGCGGGTGCACATCGTCATCCCCAAACCGACGCTGTTCAGCCAGGATGAAAAACCGACCACCGCTTCGATAATGGTGGATGTGGAAACCGGACAACAGCTCTCAAAAGAGCAGGTCAAAGCAATCAGTCATCTGGTGTCCAGCGCAGTGGAAGGGCTGACGCCGGACAATCTCACCATTGTGGATATGAACGGCAACGTGCTATCGGACGGGAGCGGCAATTCCGGGTTGGCGGACGCGGTGGCGCTCAGTAGCTCGCAAATTGACACCCAGCGACAGGTGGAAAAAACGCTGGAATACCGCATCAAATCAATGCTGGAAAACGTACTGGGTCCCGACCAAGCCGTGGTGCGCGTCGCCGCCGAGATGAATTGGGACCAGGTTCACACCGAAAGCGAAAATTACGTCCCCGCCGACCAGGGGAGCGTGGTGCGCAGTTCGCGCCAAATCACCGAATCCGCCGCCGGCACAGACGGCTCAACCGGCGGCATTCCGGGCGCGTCGAGCAACATTCCCGGCGCAGCGCCATCGTATCAGACCACCGTCACCGACACCAACGGCAGTTCGTACCAGCGCACCGATGTCACCACCAATTTCGAGGTTTCCCGCTCCACCTCCGTGGTGGAATCCGCCACCGGGCAAATCAAACGGCTTTCGGTCTCGGTGCTGGTCAACAACATCACCGATACCACCGTCATCAGCGCCATTCAATCCGCCACCATTGCCGCCGCAGGAATAGATACTGCTCGCGGCGATGAATTGACCGTCAACAGTATCCCCTTCGACCGCAGTTATTTTGTGGAACAGGAAGCGGCGATGAAAGCGGTGCAACAGCGCGAATTTTATCTACTGCTGGCGCGATGGGGCATCGTTGTGGTGGCACTCGGCGCGGTATTCTTTGTGGTGCGCGGCATGCAGCGCAGTTTGAGTTTGCAGCGCATGGAAGTGCTGCCCGACGGCACTGTCGCCGCCAAAGGCGCACTCTCCGACGACCCGCGCACAACGCTGCTGGACTCCATTGATGTCGCCACGGCGCTCGACGGATATGAGGGCTTGGGGCAGATTGGTCCGCCGAAATTCGGGGAATCGGAAAAAGAAGCCGCCGCCAAAATGCAAATGTTGCGACAATTGCAATTGGTTGCCAAAAACCGCCCCGAAACACTGGCGCAAGTCATACAATTTTGGCTGACAGAGGAATAATTACATGGCAGAACAGCAAATGGACATGGAACTCACCGGCACACAGCGTGCCGCCGCGCTGCTGATTACGTTGGGCACGGAATCCGCGGCGCACATTCTGAAGCATTTCACCGATGACGAAATCGAAATGCTGACCTATGAGATTCTGCAAATGGGAACTGTTCCCGCGAAGGTCAAAGAGTATGTGGTGCAGCAAACTTACAATATGTCTTTTGTTACGGAAGGGATTGCCAGCGGCGGCACGGAATACGCGCGGGATATGCTCGCCCGGGCAATGGGCAATCAAAAAGCGCAGGAATTTTTAGATCGGGTGAAGGTACGCGCGCAGGGCGCGCCCTTCGATTTCCTGAAAGACGCCGACCCGTCGCAATTGGCGAACTCCATCAAAAACGAACATCCGCAGACCATTGCGCTCATCATTTCCCACCTGAAGCCGTCTATGGCGGCGAATGTCCTTTCCACGCTGGAAGAATCATTGCAGGGCGAAGTAGCCAGCCGCATTGCGGCGATGGATCGCGTGTCGCCCGATGTGATTATGGAAGTGGAAGCAGGCGTGAAAACCAAACTTTCAACCCTGCTCACCCAAGATTACTCCGCTGCCGGTGGGGTGCAGGCGCTGGTGAACATCCTGCACAAGGTTGACCGTTCCACCGAAAAGGTCATCATGGACGCGCTGGACGAATCGCAGCCGCAAGTGGCGGAAGAAGTCCGGCAGAAGATGTTCGTGTTCGAGAACATTGTCACGCTGGACGACCGCAGCATTCAGCGAATTTTGCGCGACGTGGACAGCAAAGACCTCATTTTGGCACTCAAGGGCGCCAGCGAAGAAGTGCGCAACCTCATTTTCCGCAATATGTCCAAACGCGCCTCGCAATTGTTGCAGGAAGACCTCGCCATCAGCGGACCGGTTCGGTTGCGGAATGTGGAAGAAGCACAACAGCGCATCGTCAACGTCATTCGCCAGTTGGAAGCCGCCGAAGAAATTGTCATCGCGGGCGGCGGCGACGATATTGTGATGTAATTCAACTGCTTGCAGGGGCGTTCATTTTATGGCAAAAATTCTGAAATCCGCCCGGTTCGACCCCGAACCGGTGACCGCAGGGCGAAACCATCTGCACTCGCGTCCCAACGATGCCCCCGCAGAGGAATCGCCGGTGATGCCTGCCCCGCCACCCCCTGACCCGCACGCGGAAGCGGAGCGCATTGTGCAAGCCGCCCAAACGGAAGCCCATGCCATCATCGCCCGCGCGGAAGCGGAAGCGGAGCAGATCCGCAAAAAAGCGCGGCAAGTCGGGTTGGAAACGGGCTACAATGACGGCAAACAAGCCGCCGAAAAAGAAGCCGCCGAAGGGATTGCCAACATCAAACGCATCGCGGAAGCCATCTCCGCCGAACACGAGGCGTTATTGCATCAATCAAAAGAATATTTGGGCACACTGGCGCTGGCAATTGCCAAAAAGATATTGAGCCACGCCCTTTCCGTTCAGCCGGAAGTGGTGGCGGATATGGTGGCGGAAGTCATCGAAGCGGCGAATATTCACGGCGGCTGTTACGTCCACGTGCATCCGAGCGACTATAAAATTTTACAACCTCATTGGGAAGCGGTGTCACACCTGCAACAGCCTGATTCCAGTTGGGAACTGGTCTCCGACAGTCGGGTCAGCCGGGGGGGCTGTATGATTGATATTGAGGGGGGAACCATCGACGCGCGGTTGCAAACCAAACTGGCGCAAATAGAAACGGCGCTGGCAAAAGCCACCGAATGAGCTACGTTTTATCGAGTACATCGCGCACGGTGCGCACCAAATCAAACGCCGAAAACGGTTTGCGGATGAAGTGAATCCCCTGTGCGTTCAGCGTCACCCCTTTGGCTTTCGTCTGCCCGGACATCAACAACACCTGCATCCGCGGGTATTTTTTTTGCAGCAACGCGGCAAGCTCTTCCCCGCTGAGCTGCGGCATAATCATATCGGACAACAGCAAATCAATGCTGCCGTTGTGATGCGCCGCAATATCAACCGCTTTTCTGCCGTCATCCGCTTCCAACACCGAATACCCGTACCGCGCCAGCAACCGCACCGCCAGCATCCGCACCGCCGGTTCATCTTCCACCACCAGCACCGTTTCCGTGCCGTGCGGCAGCTCATTGGCTTGAATCGTGCGCGTCTTTTTCGGGGGTTTCTCTTTGGTGCGGGGCAGATAGATTTTGAACGTCGTCCCCTGATTCAGCGCCGAATCAACTTCAATAAAGCCGTCATACTGCTGGACGATGCTGAAAATGGTCGCCAAACCCAATCCGCTCCCCTTGCCCTTCTCTTTGGTGGTGAAAAACGGCTCGAAAATATGGGCTTTCACTTCGTCAGGCATCCCCGTTCCGGTGTCGGAAACTTCCAGCAGCACAAAATCGCCGCCGCGTTCCACCGGCACAGACTGTTCGCCAAGCCGACAATTCATCGTGCGAATCTCAAGCGTGCCGCCGTGCGGCATCGCATCGCGGGCATTGACCGCCAAATTCACCACAATTTGCTCCAACTGGGTGGTGTCGATTTTCACCGCCCACAAACGCGGGTCAAACGCCATCTGCAACGTGATGCGCCTGCCCAAAATGGGCGACAACATCTTGCTGATGTCGGTGACCACGGTATTCAAATTTACCACTTGCGGGTCACTGCTCTGTTTGCGAGAAAAAGAGAGCAACCGATCCACCAAATCGGTGGCGCGGTTGCCGGTGAATCGGATGCGGTCGGCATATTCGCGGAGGGGGTCGTTCATGGGTATCTGCTGCTGCAAAACTTCCGCAAACCCGTTGATTGCCGTGAGCAAATTGTTGAAATCGTGAGCAATGCCGCTGGTCAGCCTGCCGATGGCGTGCATCTTTTCAGCCTGATAATACTGGGTTTCCAACTGCAACTCACGGGTAACATCCCGCTGGCTGCACACATAATTCACAATTTCCTGCCGGTGATTGCGAATCGGCACGATGGCGGTATCGCCGGTGAAATATGTGCCGTCACTTTTGCGGCTGGTCAATCGCCCCTGCCACGCCTGCCCCGCCGCCAGCGTCTGCCAAATTTGCTCAAAATGTTCCGTGGGATGTTTGTCGCTGCGGAGAAAATCCAGCAGCGGTTTCCCGAAGATGCCCGCCGGTTCATACCCGGTGACGGTTTCAAAAGCGGGATTGGTGTAAACAATTGCACCATCCGCGTCCGTGATGACCACACTTTCGGTCGATTGCTCGATGGCGGCGCTGAGCTGGCGGTGCTGCTCGTCGAGCCGGGCGCGGGTGATTGCCAGCGCAACCTGTTCCGCCACCCGCCACACCAAATCCACTTCCGCCAGCGAGAAAGTGCGCGGTTCGGTGTGCCACAGCGAAAGCGCACCCAGCACATCATGATTGCTCATCAACGGAACCAGCACCAGCGATTTGATTCCCCGGTCGTCAATCAGCGGGTCGGGGGCGAGGGGTGGCGTTTCATTCGCCACATTATTGCTGATGATGGGCGATTTTTCCTCCAGCAACGCTTGCAGCAACGGGTGGTCATCCACCGAAAGCACCGTTTGCGGCAACGCGGGGCGGTGGCTGGCGAGGCTCGCCGCGACAATCCGCACGCAATTTTCCGCCTCATCCGTCAAAATGGCGAATGAGTCGGACACATCGAAGGCGAATGCCATCTCGCGGCAGGCAATATCCAGAATCACCTCCTCGCGCAGTCCGCGCGCGCTGGCGGAGATGATGCGGTTCAACAGCGTCAGCTCGCGGTTACGCTGGCGAATTTGTTTCTCCGCCTTTTTGCGCTCCATCACTTCACTGCGTAATTCTTCGGCGTAAACCTTCGTCTGCTCAAACGCCATCTCCAACTGCTGGACATTTTCCTTCAACTGCGCTTCCACCGCCTGCCGGTCGGCGAGTTCCTTTTGCGCCTGCTCGAACAGGCGGGCATTTTCCAGTGCAATCGCCGCCGCATTCATCAGCGGGCGCAGGTAGGTGATGGTCTTTTCATCGAATGCGTGCGGGGTATCGGCGTCCAGACGCAACAGCCCCAACACCGTATTGCCGAGGGTGATGGGGAACACCACATGCGAGCGCACCCAATCCGTTTCATGCTGCACCACCCAACGCGATTCAGCGTGGGTGTCAGGGATGAGCAGCGGCGTTTTGGAACGCAGCACCTCCGCATCGAGCGGGAATTCCGGCAAAGACTGCACCAGATGGGCGATCATCCGGTCGCTGCCGAAATCTTCATAGCCTTGCCAGCATGAAATCCGCAATTCGTCCCCTTCCAGCAAAACGATGTGCGCGGTGCGATACGGCACGAGCCGTCGCGCCTGGCGCAAAATTTCGTTCAACACGGCGGTGTGCTTCACCTGAGATGTGAGCGCGAGCGTCACATCGGTGAGCGTTTCCGCAAAGATGCGCTGCTCGCGTTCTGCAATCAGTAAATTTTGTTGTTCAGCGGCAGATAATGTTGGTTTGATGGCGGATGTCATATCTTTATCCATGGCGTATTCTTGCCTAGAGTTTAACACATTGACATAGTCTGGTCAACACAGAATTTACTATTCCTTTACGGGGCATTCACGTGAAATTTACTGATTTCCGCCGCAAGCTGTGATACTCTTTGACTGTATCAGGTAAAAAAACCCCGCTACGCTATGGAATGATGATGGAATTGACCGAAACTTTTGACGCATACCTCAAAGCGCTGGATGATGTGCCGCCGTTCATTCGCAGTGGACGGGTGACGCAGGTGATTGGCTTGACCATCGAAGCGCGGGGATTGCACGCCCAAATCGGGCAGTTGTGCTACATCGTTTCGGAAGATGGCAAAACAGAGACCCCCGCCGAAGTGATGGGCTTCCGCGACAGCCGCACCCTGCTGATGCCGTTGGGCGAAATGCAGGGCATCGGTCCGGGAAACACCATACGCGACAGCGGCTCGCTGTTCACCGTGCCGGTGGGCGACGCGCTGCTGGGACGGGTGCTGAACGGGCTGGGGCAACCCATCGACGGCAAAGGTCCCATTCACGCCTCGGCGGCATACCCCGCGGCGGGTTCCGCGCCGCCACCGCTCGGACGAATGCCCATCGCCAACCCGTTGGAAACGGGCGTCCGCGCGATTGACGGTTTTCTGACCGTCGGCAAAGGGCAGCGCATCGGAATCTTCGCCGGTAGCGGGGTGGGCAAAAGCACGATGATGGGTATGATTGCCCGCCACGCCAAAGCCGACATCAGCGTGATTGCGCTGATTGGCGAACGCGGACGGGAAGTGCAGGAATTCATCGAGCGCGATTTGACCGAAGAAGGGCTGAAACGCTCGGTGGTGATTGTCTCCACCAGCGACCAGCCCGCATTGGTGCGCCTGAAGGGGGCATGGGTTGCCACCGCCATCGCCGAATTTTTCCGCGACCAGGGGCGCGATGTCACCTTCATGATGGACTCGGTGACCCGTTTTGCGATGGCACAGCGCGAAATCGGCTTAGCCATCGGCGAGCCGCCCGCCATGAAAGGCTACACCCCCTCGGTATTTGCGCTGCTCCCCAAACTACTGGAACGCACCGGCACGGGCGAGCGGGGAACCATCACCGGATTTTACACCGTGCTGGTGGAATCGGATGACCTGACCGAACCCATCACCGATGCGGTGCGCTCAATTCTGGACGGGCACATCGTCCTTTCCAGAGATTTGGCGGCACAGAACCACTATCCCGCCATTCACGTTTTGGACAGCGTCAGCCGCGTCATGCCCGCCATCACCGATGAAGCGCACCGCGCCGCCGCCAGCCAACTCCGCGATTTAATGGCAACCTATGATAAAGCCGCCGATTTAATCAACATTGGCGCATATGTGGACGGGTCGAACCCGGCAATTGACCAAGCGATTGCCCTCATGCCCGACATCCTGCGTTTTCTGCGCCAAAAAGCAAACGAACCAACGCCGTATCATGACACGCTGGAAAAATTGAAGCAAATTGCGGAAGCTCAACGACAGCTTGCCGCCGAGAGGGTTAGATGATGGGACAGAAGAAAAATTTTCGACTGCAATCTGTGCTAAATTACAAAACCGGTCTGGTGGATAATCTGGAAACAGAGTTTGCGCAGTTGCGTGCCATCCAAAAAAGTGAGGAGGAAGCGCTCCGCCATTTGGAAGAAATGGTGCAATCGCACAGCGATTCGCTGCAACGGCAGCAGGAAGAAGGCACTTTAAACTGCCAAACCATCGAACTGCACCAAAAGTATCTGCGTTTTCTGCACAACCACGTCAACCGTCAGCGGGTGCGCGTGGCAGAAGCGGCAACGCACGTGGAAAAAAAACGCGAAGAATTGGTGCAAATGATGCAGGAACAAAAAACGCTGGAGAAACTGAAAGACAAACACGTCACCCGGGAATTGCTGGAATTGAACCGCCGTGAAGCGCGCATTGTGGATGATTTGGTCACCACCCGCTACGCCAGAGAGAGGTATTCGCATGCTTGATTCAATTTTGACGCAACTGCAACGCACCCTGTACGACACGATTTTCACCAAACTGCAAAACACCCTGACCGGCAACCGCTCGACGGGGACGGGGGGCGGCAATTTCACCGCGCACGCCTCGAATTTCGATGCGCTGTTCACGCAAGTGGCGCAAAAATACAACCTCGAACCGTCGCTGTTGAAGGCGGTGGCGCACGCCGAATCGAATTTTTCGCCCGACGCCATTTCCCGCGCCGGAGCAAAAGGGATTATGCAACTGACCGACACCACCGCCGCCGGATTGGGCGTGACCAACGTGTTCGACCCCCTGCAAAACATCGAAGGGGGGGCGAAGTACCTGCGAGCCATGCTCGACCGCTATGACGGCGATGTGTCGCTGGCGTTGGCGGCGTACAACGCCGGTCCCGGCGCGGTGGATCGCTGGGGCGGCTTGCCACCGTATCAGGAAACGCAGGCATATATTCCCCGCGTGTTGAACTTGAGAGACCAGTATCAGCAACGGGAATGGATGGCATAGAAAGGAGAAGCGATGTCCGGAATTGTAAACGACCCCACCTTCAAAGTTTTATCTTACGCGCTTGACGGGCTTTCGATGCGCCAGAAAGCCATTGCCAACAATGTGGCAAACGTGGATACCCCCAACTACAAAGCGGAGCGGGTGACGTTTGAATCGCAATTGCAAGCCGCCGTTCGCCACGGCACGGACAACGGCGGACTCTCGCTGAAAACCACCAACGCCCGCCATATGGGCTTCGGCGCCGCATTTTCACCCGCCCCCATCCGCATCACCCGGCAAAACAATACCATGCGCAATGACGACAACAGCGTGGACATTGATATGGAAATGACCAACCTTGCGGAGACCACGCTCCGCTATCAGGCGTTGTCGCAACTTGCGGGGATGAAAATCACATTGATAAAAAATATCATCCGTGAAAGCCGATAAAGGGCATTTACTATAATTTTACGGTTTCTTCACCCGCAATTTACTGAAACCACCCCTTAATTGTGTTAGAGTACAGTCAGCAGATGTATCGGCGCTGGCTGATGCTTGCTATATCCCAAAAAGAAAGGAGGTGAAAAAGACTATGACCGCACTCAATATTGAAGCCCTGATGGGTATGTTGCGTCCGGCGGCACTGCCGGGGACAACTCCCACCCCGCAACAAGCGACCGGGGAAGCAGACGGATTGTTTCTGAACCTGCTGCAATCATTCGCCGAAACGCTTGGCAACGGTGAAGCGGAAACTGCCGCGCCAACGGGACAACCCGCGGGCGATTGGCTGGCGACGCTCTTTCAATTGCTGGCTCCCGCCGGTACGCCGAATACGCTGCCAGGTATGCCGGACCCCAATTCCGGGGAAGCAACCGACGGCGAAGCGACACTCTCGCTGACAGAGATGATGGCGGCAATCCAGACGCTCACCGGACAGGCGCAGCCGGATACGTCGGCTTCGGCACTGGCGCAGGTGATGCAGGCGATTGCGGGCGATACGCCCGACGTCGGCGCGGCGCTGCTGGAAAGCATTCAATCCAGTGATGCCGAGGGGAAAAAGTTGCACAACGCACTTTCGACGCTGATGCAGGAACTGGGTATGGGCGCGAACCCCGCGCTGATGGCAGCGATGCTGAACGTACAACCCAAATCCGGCTCATCCGCCACGCCGACCGCAGCCGAAACGCCCGCTGCCACCGGCAATGCGGCGCTCCCCGCCGCGACGACGACGCTCACCAGCACAACGCCAATGGCGCTCCCCGCCGCACCCGCTGCGGGACAAACAGCCGACACCCCGGGCGCGCCCGTCGCGCCTGTGAACGGCAACACGCCCGCCGCCGAGGCGCAAAACGCCGCCGCATCATCCACCGGCACACCGGCATTCACCGTGACCACATCCGCCACCGATGCCGCACGCACCGCGCCACCGGCAACCGCCGAAAGTGCGCAAACGGGGCAACCCGCCCCGGCGAACCCGCCCGCGCAAACGGCGCAGGTCCCCAGCTCGCCCTTCCAACAGACGTTGGCAGCGCAGACCGGGCAACAAACTGCGTCACAATTGGCGGCAACGCCATCGACCCAAACCACAGAAGCCGCACAAGCGCGCGCCACTGAAAATGCACCGACGCCGCAGACCACCGATGCCCCCGCGCCCGCTATGAACGTCGCCCAGCCGACAATCGTCGCTCCGACGCAACCCGCCGCCGTACCCGTTGCGGACGCGCCGCCCGCGCCGACATTGCCCGACATTCCCGCGCTGAAACAGTTGGTAGATACAATTTCGGTGCTGAAACAAAACGGGCAGACGGCGGTTCGCATGCGGTTGCACCCCGCCTCATTGGGGCAGGTAATGGTGCAATTGCAGGTCAACGACGGCAACGTGACAGTGCAGGTGCTGGCGGAAACATCGAAGGCGCAGGCGCTCATCCAGAATAATTTGCCGGCGCTGAAAGCGGCGCTCAACGCGCAAGGGCTGAGCAACGGCGTATTTGATGTCGCCGTGGGGAGTGACGCTTCGGCGTTCAACACGCCCCGCCGCCAGCCGTTCCAGTGGCGCAACAGTTCGTCAAACGGCAGACAAGCGCCCATCGGCATGGATGGCATTGTGAACGATGACCGTCCGCGCGGCAGTCCCCGTTCAGGGTTATCACCGGGGCGCATTGATTATCAGGTGTAATAAATTTTTTGAAAGGAGGTAGCGTAAATGGCAGTAAATGGCGTAACAGAAACCAGTCCAATCCAGCAAGCTCAGGCAAAAACCCAAAAGTCAAACGACCCTATCGGCATGGATGGATTGGGAGAGGGCGCCTTCATGCAATTGCTGCTGGCACAGCTAAAAAATCAAGACCCGCTCAAGCCAATGGAAAATACGGAGTTCATCAGCCAGATGGCGCAATTCAACTCGTTGAGCGAACTGATGTCGCTGAATAAAACGATGGGTGAACTGATGACCGCGCAGTTGGTGACGCAGGGCAGTACGATGATTGGGAAAACCATCAGCGCGAATTTGGACACCGGAAAAACCGTTGAGGGCGTGGTCAGCGGCATGCAGATTCGAGACGACGAAGTTACGTTGACCGTCAATGGCACGCAAGTGCCGATGAGCGCCGTCCGCGTGGTGACGGACACCGCCGTTGATGGCGGGCAAGGGGGGTCGGCGGTATGGTAGATAAGATTCAGCAAGCGATAACCTCATCGAACAACGCTGCCGTCCGGCAAATCCGGAACGCCCAACAACCGCAACGCCAAAATTCGACGCCGCCCGCCAACGTCCCCGCCTTCGATGAATTGCTGAAGCAGCAGTTGGCGCAACCGTCCAGCGTGAGACTTTCGGCGCACGCGCAGAAACGCATTCAAGCCCGCAACATCCCCTTTGGCGCGGAAGAAGCCGCACGGCTCGACCGGGCGGTGGAAAAAGCCGCCAACAAAGGCTCGCGCGAATCACTGATATTGATGGATGATTTGGCGTTGGTGGTCAGTGTGAAAAATCGAGTGGTCATCACGGCTGTTGATGCCAAGAATCGCAAAGAAGACGTTTTCACCAATATTGATAGTGTTGTTTTAAGTTAAATTTCGATTATCGGTTCCCCAGCCGGACCTCCTGTGAGGAAGCTGGGAGCCACATAACAGGAGGCACAAAAATGATGCGTTCACTTTCGATGGCAATCGCTTCATTGCGCAACCATCAAACGTATATGGATGTAATTTCCAGTAACATCGCCAACGTCAACACCACCGGCTACAAAATGGCGCGCGTGCAATTCCAGGAATTGCTGAGCCAGACCATTCGCGGCAGTAGCGCCCCCCGTGGCGGCTTGGGCGGGCTGAACCCCGTGCAAATCAGCTTGGGGATGGCACTCGGCGGGATTGACAACTTCTTCACCCAGGGGAGTCTGAAAGACACCGGGCGGCTCACCGATTTGGCAATTCAGGGCGACGGCTTCTTCGTGCTGAACACCGGCGACGGCTATGCCTATGCCCGCGACGGCAATCTGGATGTCGGTTTGGACGGCACGCTGGTTCATCTGACCACCGGTTTGACCATTCAAGGCTGGTCTGCCGACCCGAACACCGGCGTGGTTGACACCACCCAGCCCATCGACAATATTAACGTGCCGTTGGGGCAACGGGTTGCCCGCGCCACCAGTCTGGTTGATATGCAGGGCAATGCGGACGCCAGCACGTCCATCGGCGATTCGGTTTCCAACCGGATGACCATTTATGACTCGCTCGGCACGGAACATGAAATTGAGCTGACGTTGACCAAAAATTCCGCCAACACGTGGGATTGGACTGTTTCCGACCCGAATGCGGGTTCCAGCCAAATTTCCGCCATTTCCAACAATACCGGCACCATCACATTTGACGCCAACGGGATATACCTCTCCAGCACGCCCGCCGGTGGCACAACCCCGCACATCACCTTCAATACCGGCGCAGACCCGTCCGATGTTGACCTCAATTTCAGCAATGTGACTCAATTGGTGGGCTACGGCAGTCTGGGCATTTCCAACCAAGACGGGCTGCCCCCGGGGTCGCTGACCACTTTCACCATGAGTACCGCCGGTGAAGTGAACGGAGTGTATTCCAACGGGCTGACCCGCCGGTTGGGGCAAATCGCCATCGCCAAATTCCTCAACCCCGGCGGGTTGCTGAAGAAGGGACAAAGCCTCTTTGCTCCCTCGGCGAACTCCGGCGCCGCGCAAGTCGGCATTCCGGGACAGGATGGGCGCGGACAAATCTCGTCCGGCTATCTCGAAATGTCCAACGTTGATTTGGCACAACAATTCACCAGTATGATCACCGCTCAGCGCGGTTTCCAGGCAAATAGCCGGGTTATCACCGCTTCTGACCAAATGCTGCAAGAGCTGGTGAACCTTGTCCGGTAACCGGGATAGCACGACATTGTAATTTTCACAGCACGGGGCGGCTCCCAAATCATTGGCGGGTCGCCCCGATTCGTCACCCGAAACACGTAACTTGCTATGGGCTATTCAGAAGCATTAACCGCCGCACTTTTAAATACGCTCCGTCCCCCAACCATCCGGTCAACCACACCCGGCACGGTGTCGGTCTCGGAAGGGCAGTTGATTCGCGCCACCATCCAGCAGGTGAACGACCAAACGGTACTGCTGAACGTGGCGGGACAGCTCATTTCCGCGAAAACGGATGTCCCGTTGGAACCCCGCCAGCAAGTTTTGCTGAATGTTCAACAAGCGGGACCCGACCAAATCACCCTGCAAATCGTTCCCGACACGGGGGCGCAGGAACAGCCCGCCGCCGCGACCACCGCCGCTCAATCCGGAGGCACAGCCGTGGATGCCGCCGTGGGGCAGAATATCCGGCAGACGCTCGCTTCATGGGGAATGCCCGCCGATGCGGTGAATGTGCAATTGGCGGAAGCGCTGCTGACCCACGGGCGCACGTTGAATCCGCAGGATTTGCAGGCGGCGCGACAGGCGTGGGTCAACTTACCCAATCCCACCCCCGCCGATTTGGATGCAGTGGCATTTTTGCAAGCGAACAAATTACCCCTTTCGCCCGAAAGTGTATCGCTGGCGAAACAATGGCTCAGCGGGCTGCCGCCCATTGCCAACCAACTGAACGAACTGCAACAGACGCTTTCATCGGTGTTAAGCCGGATGCCGCCCGCCGCGAACGCCTCGCCCGCGTTGAGTCAACTGACCCAAGTGTTGCAATCCACGTTGAATCAGATTGCGCAGTGGAATATCACCGCCGACACCCCGCCGGCGGAAATCGCCGCCCGGTTGGAAGCACTGGTGGTGAATCTGAGCACCCCGCCGG
>CAZMXX010000006.1:0-29490 GCA_964570315.1 uncultured Anaerolineaceae bacterium
GTTCGCCGTTGTATGGTCTGGTGGTGGGGGTGGATGGTGAGCGTGCCGCTTTTGGTGGGGCGCAGGCGGAATTGGTAGCGTCCCTCCGAAGTGATGGTTGTGCCGACCATGTTGATTTGGGTGGAGGTGCTCGTGCCCACAATGTCGAAGCCGTCCAGCGGCGGCAAATCGGGGCTGGGGGTGGAGAGCGCTTGGCTGCTGACCACCACCGTCAGGTTCACAAAATCATCGGTGGAAATGCTGGTGCGGTCAACCGTCGCCGTGATGGGCGATTGCGCCCACACGGGCAACGCCCACAGCCCCATCACCGCCAGCCAAAGGAGCAGTATCCGGCGCAATCTTTTGTTCAGCGATAATTGATAATTGTTCATTGCCATATCACCAATCTTCCCCGCCCGAATTTTCTGCGGGGGGTGTGCCATACAATTCCATCAATTTTTCCTGCAATGTTTTTGTATCACCGGCGATGGATTCCAGCAAACGGCGGGCTTGGTCGGTGGTGAGTTGCTGCGGTTTGGATGGTTGTGCCTGCCCTTGCTGCGGCTGGGTGTCGTTCTGTTGCCCCTGCCCGGATGAACCGGGGGTTGGCTGGGCGGAGGGCGTTTTCTGCGCTTCCGGCGTTCCCCCGGTGGATGGCGTCGGCGTGGGGCTGGGGGTCGGTGTGGATGGCGGTTGCTGTCCGTTGTTTCCATCCTGCTGATTTTGTTGCTGTTTCTGCTGCTCGTTTTGTTTTTCAAGCTGTTGCAGCGCCAATTCCAAATTGTGTTTCGCGTCGGTATCATTCGGATTCAGCCGCAACGCCTGCTTGTATGCCTCAACGGCTTGCTCAAATTGCCGGTTCTGAAAATAAATGTTTCCCAAATTATAATAGCCATATTCCGAAAGGGCATCATCTGCCGTGCGGAGCGATTGTTCCGCCTGCAATGCCGCCTGCCGGTAATTTTCCTGCCGGTAATAGGCGTTGGCGGCGTTGTAATACGGCTCGGCGACGTCGGGGGCTTGTGCCTGCGCGCTTTGGTATGCCTCCAGCGCGGCGGCATAATCCCCGTCGGCAAACGCCCGGTTGCCCTTGTTGTTCAACCGTCCCGCCGATTGCCCGCACGCAGTGACGGTGAGCATCAGCGCCAACAGAAAGATGATTCGTTTCATCGAATAACCCTTTTCCGTTCCGGTATCAATTCAGCGGCAATCATCACCACGACTGCCAACGCCAAAAATAGCTGAAACCGCTCAATCTTGCGAGACTCGAATTGACTTTCGAGAGTCGCTTTTTTCATCTTGTCCAACTCATTGGCGAGCGCGGAAAGTTCGTTCCCCGCCGCGCTGGCGCGGTAATATTGCCCGCCGGTCGCCAGCGCAATTTGCTGAAGGGTCACTTCATCCAATTTTGAAATGACCGTCTCCCCGTTGCGGTCTTTTTTATAGCCGATGACCTCGCCGGCATCATTGAATTCCGGGATGGGGCTACCCTCCGGCAGCCCGAAACCGATGGTGTAAATGATGATGCCTTTTTCAGCGGCGGCGTTGGCGGCATCAACGGGCTGGGTATCGTGGTCTTCGCCATCGGTCATGATGATGATGACCTTTTGGCTGGCGCGGGTCTCGTCGAAGCCGGTCATCGCCGTGCGGATGGCATCGCCGATGGCAGTGCCCTGTCTGGAAATGACGCCCGGCGCGGCGGCGTCCAGAAACGTGCGCGCGGTGGTCACATCGGAGGTCAGGGGGAATTGGATGAAACTTTTGCCGGAAAAAAGTACCAGCCCCAATTCATCGCCCGTCAGTTTATCCATCAAATCCGAAATTTCCAGCTTGGCGCGGGTCAGCCGGTTCGGCTTCAAATCTTCCGCCAGCATACTTTTCGAGACATCCAGCGCGACCATAATTTCGATGCCCTGCTGTTCCACCGTTTGCACTTCCGTGCCCCACTGCGGACGCGCCAACGCCACAATCATCGCCGCCAGCGCCACCAGCCACAGCGCGTTTCGCCAGCGCAACCCCCGCCGATTCACGGTGGCGGTCAGGCGTTCCAGCAGCGTCGGATTGCCCAACTGCGCCAGCGCCGCCTTTTTTCGGCGGGACGTCCACAGCAGGAAGAGCATCAGCAGGGGGATGAGGATTAAACTGGTTAAAAAACGCGGTTCAGCAAAAGACATATCGAGTTATGAGTTACGAGTTGTGAGTGACGAATGTGAGTGATATTCGTCACTCATCATTCGTCGTTGGAATTACGGTATTTTTCTGAAAACAGTTTCCCGCAGGATGATTTCCAGTGTCAGCAAAATCAGCGCGGGGATGAGAAAATAGCCCGCCAGTTCGCGGTAACGGGTGTACCGCCGAATCTCAATCTGCGACGTTTCCAGCCCGTTGATTTCATCATAAATTTTTTGCAATCCGGCGGTATCTTCCGCCCGAAAATACAGCCCGCCGGTCTTTTCGGCAATCTGCCGGAGCAATTCTTCATCAATTTCGCTTTGCCGGTACACAATCCGCGGACCAAAAACGCCCTGTTGCGGCACGGGGACTTTCCCCGTTTTCGCCGCCGCGATGGTGTACACTTTGATGCCCAACGCCTTCGCCGCCTCCGCCGCCGTGAGCGGGTCAATCTGCCCGGCATTGTTCACCCCGTCGGTGAGCAGGATGACCACTTTACTTTTCACGGGGGAATCTTTGAGCATGTTGGCGGCATTCGCCAGCCCCAGCCCAATCGCCGTGCCGTCATCCAGCCCCAAATCGGTGGAAAGTTCCACCTGCGCCAGCAGCCGCTCCAGCACCCGGTGGTCGGTGGTGGGTGGACTTTGGTTGAAGGCTTCCTGTGCGAACACCACCAGCCCGATGCGGTCGTATTGCCGTTCATTGATGAAGTTGGTGATGACCTGTTTGGCGGCTTCCAGCCGGTTTTTCGGCTGAAAATCGAGCGACGCCATGCTGCCCGAAATATCGAGCGCCAGCGCGATGTCCACCCCTTCCCCTTTGACAACTTCGCGGGTGTGTCCCGCCTGCGGGCGAGCCAGCGCGATGATTGCCAGCGCCAGCGCCAGCCAGCGCAGGGCGGGCAGTGCCGGGCGAACCACCTGCCGCCATGAGCGGGGCAGTCCGGAGGCGGGCTGAGTGTCGGCGTAGCGCAACCCGGCGGGGCGGAAGTATTTTTTTAGCAGGATGGGTGCGGCTGCCAACAACGGTATCAGCAGTAACAGCAACAACACCCACGGCGCTTTAAAGGTCATGATGGTTTCCGGTTCCGGGTTTCAGGTCTCAAGTTTCAGGTCGGTAAAACGTATTTCATATTGAGGTAAATGAAACTTTTACGTTGTGTTGTTTTCAGCCACGGATTAACACGAATTTTCACAAATTTTAGGCTAAAATTCGTGAAATCCGTGAAAATTAGTGGCTGAAACTCGTCCAAACAAAGAGTTTCAACAAGTTCATTCCGTAATGTTACATAGCACGTCATACAAAATACGATTCAACCAATCTCCAATAACCAATCTCACGCGCTCACTTCCTCGCGCGCTTCCACCGGCTCGTTTTCCGTTTCTGCGGTGGCGGCGATGAGCGTTTGCGCGGCGGGAATGAGCTGTCGCGCGGCATCCATATCGGGGACGAAGCGCGCAAATTTCACCAAATCGCACGCCTCAAACAGCGAGATGAATTCGCGGGCATCGGGGCGCGATATTTCCGTGCGGCGCAATGCCGATTTCAGCTCGGCAGTGGTGCGTTCCAGCGCGGAAATATCATACCGATTTTCCAAATATTGCCGCAGACAATCGCTCACCATCGTGTAATATTCTTTGAAGCGTCCCTGTCCCGGCAAATCCAGCGCTTCGATGCGCGCCAATTCCGCCAGCGCAATTTCATGCGGCGGGCGAGGGTCAATTTCCGGCACAGCGAAAGTGTCGGCGGGGCGGCGCGTCTTCAGTCTGCGGCGCAGATATTTCCAGCCGAAAAATGCCAGCACCCCCGCCAAAAGTATCGCCAATATCCACAACCACGGCGGCGGCGCGGGTAAATCCGCCTGCGGTTTGAGGTCGCGCAGTTTGGTATCCCCTTTTTCCAGCACCGATTCCACCGTGATGGACACCTGCGGAACCACGCGGCGGGTGTCATTGCCGCGCATGTCGGTGAGCGACACTTCCCATTTGGGGGTGCGGAAGGAACCGACATCGAAGAGGGTGACGATGATGGTTTGCTCGGTGGTTTTTGTGCCGTCGTCGTTGGCGGTGACAGTGGGCGCGGATTGCGTGCGCACTTCAAAATCGCCCCATGCCGTTTCCAATTTGGGAATGGACACTGTTTCGTCGGCGGGGGCAACCACGCGCAAGGTCATCGTGATGGGGTCGCCAATGGTGACCGTGTCGGTGACGGGTTTGAAGGAAACATCAATATTGCCGGAAAATTGCGCCGAGACGGGCACAATCGCCAGCAGTATCAGCGCCAGCGCGGCGGCGAATATGAGTTTCGGGTTCAATGTTTCGGGTTTCAAGTCCAAAGTTTCAAGTCTCAAGTCTCAAGTCCAAAGGTACAAAATACACGTATCACGCTTCACGTATCACGAATCACCGTCGTTTTGCGCGTTTTTTGAAGAAAGATGTGAGCGCGATGCCATAATCATCGGCGGTGGAAATGCGGATGCGGTCAACCCGGGCTTGGGTGAACAGTTGACGCACGGCGGCGCGGTGGTCATCCACCCGGCGGACGAATTCTCGCTGCCATGCGCGGCTGGCGGTATCCGCCCACAACAGCGCGCCCGTTTCCGCATCCTCCAGCGCCAGCAGCCCCACCGGCGCCACTTGGGTTTCCAGCGGGTCATGCAGGTCAATGGCGATGACATCGTGGCGGCGGTTGGTCACAAACAGCGGCTGGCGGAAGGTTTCGGGGTCAGCCAGAAAGTCAGAGATGAGAAAAACGATGCTGCGCCGTTTGAGCATCCGGTTCACCGTGTCGAGCGCGAGTTTGATGTCGGTTCCGCGCCGTTTCGGCTGAAAGGCGAGCAATTCGCGGATGACGCGCAGGACGTGTTTGCGTCCTTTGCGCGGCGGGATGAACAGCTCGATTTGGTCGGTGAAGATGAGCAAGCCTACTTTGTCGTTGTTGGTGGTGGCGGAAAAGGACAGCACCGCCGCCAGTTCCGCCGCCAATTCCCGTTTGAAGCGGCTCACCGTGCCGAAATCCCCGGAGCCGCTGGCATCCACCACCAACATCACCGTCAGCTCGCGCTCTTCCACATACCGTTTGATGTACGGCTCGCCCATGCGGGCGGTCACATTCCAATCAATATCGCGGATTTCATCGCCGGAGTGATACGGGCGCACCTCATCGAATTCCATCCCGCGCCCTTTGAACACCGCCTGATACTCCCCGGCGAAGGTGTCGTTCACCAAACGGCGGGTGCGGATTTCAATACGGCGAATTTTTTGGAATAGTTCGGAGGTGAGCATAGGCAACTCTAGCTGTGGGCTGATAGCTGTCAGCTATTATGGTACTTCGATTTCGTCCAGAATGCGCTGAATGATGTCCGCGCTGGTGATGTCTTCCGCTTCCGCTTCGTAGGTGGTGATGATGCGGTGGCGGAGTATGTCGGGGGCGATTTGTTTGATGTCTTCTGGGGTGACGAATCCACGCCCTTTCAAAAAGGCGTGCGCACGCGCCGCCATAATCAGGTACAAACTGGCGCGCGGCGATGCGCCAAAGGCGATGAGGTGTTTCAAATCACCCAACCCGTTGTCGCTGGGCTGACGGGTGGCAAAGACCAAATCGAGGATGTATTCCTTGATTTTATCATCCACATAAATTTGCCGCACCGATTTCCGCGCGTCCAGAATGCGGCTCGGTTCAATCACCGGGCGCACGGGCGGCAGCGGCACGCCGGTGAACCGCTCCATGATGAGCCGCTCTTCGCTCCGTTTGGGGTAATCCACAATCACTTTGAGCATGAACCGGTCAACCTGCGCCTCCGGCAGGGGATATGTCCCTTCCTGCTCAATGGGGTTCTGGGTTGCCAGCACCAAAAAGAGGTTGTTCAACGGGAAGGTGGTATCGCCGATGGTGATTTGCCGTTCCTGCATGGCTTCCAGCAGGGCGGATTGCACTTTTGCGGGGGCGCGGTTGATTTCGTCTGCCAGAATCAGGTTGGTGAAAACAGGACCTTTGTGGATGGAAAATTCGCTGGTGCGCGGATTGTACACCTGCGTGCCGAGCAGGTCGGCGGGGAGCAGGTCGGGCGTGAATTGAATGCGGGCGAAATCGGCGTGGATGGCTTGCGCCATGGTTTTCACCAGCAGGGTTTTCGCCAGCCCCGGCACACCTTCCAGCAGAATGTGCCCGTCTGCCAGCAGAGCGATGAGCACCCGCTCGACCAGCGTTTCTTGCCCCACCATAATTTTGTTCACTTCCGCCAGCAGGTCATGCAGGAAGATGGCTTCTTTTTCCACCTGCTCATTCAGTTGTTGGATGGAGGTCATATCCATAGCGCGCTCCGGTTGGGTGAATAGTTTCGGAATACGGTTTAAATGGTAATTGGCGATGGGCGATTGGGCAAATCGGCGAATGATGAATGACAAATATTGCGTGTGCCGTGCTGCGTATCACGGAATACGCAATACGCAGCACGAAACATCAGTTGCGCATCACGGTTGTTGTTGCTGTTGCATCAGGTCTTCCGGGTCGGGGCGAGCCGTCAGTTTCACTTTGATGGTTTCCTCTTTCCCACTGGCGCGAATGACCGTCAATTTCACGGTGTCGCCGGGTTCGGTGTTGTCCATCAGGTACGCAATCAGGTCATCTATTTGGGTGAGTTTCTGCCCGTCAATGGCGGTGATGACATCGCCGCCGAGCGGGTATTCCGTGCCCGAAACTTTCAGCACTTTGTCGCTGCCGCGCAAACCCGCTTTGTCGGCGGGGCTGTCGTGCGCCACGTTGATGACCAGCACGCCCTTCGTTCCCTCCGGCACTTTCATATATTGCGCCACATCGGTGGTGAGGGTTGAGCCGGTGATGCCCAGCCACGCCCGCTGCACCTTTTCACCTTTGATGAGGGTTGGCACAACTTTTTTGGCGGTGTTGATGGGCACGGCAAAACCGATACCGGAGTTCGAGCCGCTTTTGCTCAGAATCATGGTGTTGATGCCGACGACTTCCCCGTTGCGGTTCAGCAGGGGACCGCCGGAGTTGCCGGGGTTGATGGCGGCGTCGGTCTGGATGACTTCCGGGATGGAGAACGGGCTGGTTCCGCTTTTGATGGTACGCCCCACTGCGCTGATGATGCCGCTGGTCATTGAAAATTCCTGCCCGAAGGGGTTGCCCAGCGCGATTGCCAGTTGTCCCGGTTTCAGTGCGTCGCTGTCGCCCAACGGCAGCGGCTTGAGCTGGTCGGCGGGCAGGTCAACCTGAATGACCGCCAAATCCGCGTCGGGGTCGGTGCCGAGCACTTTTGCGGGGGCGGTGGTTCCGTCGGCGAATTCCACCGTCACTTCGGTGGCGTTTTCAACCACGTGATTGTTGGTGACGATGCGCCCTTTGGTGTCCCACACAAATCCCG
Source organism: uncultured Anaerolineaceae bacterium (assembly GCA_964570315.1). GTDB lineage: Bacteria > Chloroflexota > Anaerolineae > 4572-78 > 4572-78 > JANTHQ01. The sequence continues at coordinate 7,535 of CAZMXX010000006.1, forward strand.
ACCCTTCCCCGCGCGCGAATCGCTCTTGCGGTTGTTGCGGCGTGAAGCCGAAGGGGCCGAATGGTGTGCCGAACTGCGGAGTGGACATGGCGGGCACTTGTTTTTTCACCGTGACGGTGATTTTCACCACCGACGGGAGGGCGGTGTCGTGAATTTCGGTGAGCGCCGCCTCGTATGCCGCCAGCACGTCCGTCCCTTCCGCGATGGTTGCGGGATTCGCTGCCGGTTGGGGCGAAGTTGCGTCGGCGTGCGCCTGCCCGGTGATGACCGGCGCGAGCGCCACCCCCCCGGCGAAGACCACGCCAAAAGCGATGAATAAAACAATCGCAATGCCAAGTGTCAATAAAATTGTTGAACGTTTCATAGTTTCACCTCCCGGTGAGTTGCTGATTTTGGTTTCACATATTGCGTATTGCGTCAGATAACACGCATCATGTTTTCACGCCTCACGCTTCCCTATTTGCTCTCCGGGGTGGGTGTGGGCGGCTGTGCGATGAAGTCGGTGCGGGTTTTGGCGGCGAAGGTGTCGCCCACAAAGCCCGATACCCACGCCAGATAATCGGAGGTGGAGGTTTGCAGCGGGTATTGGTTGCTGTCGTTTTTTGTGCCGAAGGTCAGGGTGACGGTTTCCGCCGCACCCGATTCCCCCTGCACGGTGACGGTCACCACCGCCGACGGGTCATCCATCCCCAGCGCGGGGTCGGCGGTTTTGCCGATGGGGCGGTTCAGGTTGATTTTACCGGCATTGTTGAGCATGGCGTTGACTTTGGCGGTATCGAGCTTTTCATCCGCGCCCAGCCCCGCGAGCGTCCAATTGCCGTCGCTGTCTTTGGAAAATTCGAGCGTACCGGTGGCGTTTTTGATGGTGACGGCGGTGATGTTGTCTTTGTTCACGCTGTAAAAATCGGGTTTCACCCAGCCCGATGCGTCCGCCGGGACATCCCAGTTCGACAATTCGCCGGTGAGATACGTTTCCGTGTTGCCGTCCAGCCGCACGTGGGTCGCTTTGATGCCCGCACTGCTGCCGATGAACACCGTCCGCGTTTCGCCGTCGGCGGTGGTCAGCTCAACTTTGCGCTGAAATTTGTCGGCGGCAACTTCCAGCCGTTTGTGGCTGTCCGCCGTTTTGGTGATGAGCCGGTCGGTTTTGATGGCGGTCAGTTTGTCCAGTATTTTTCCGACGCGGGCATCATCGGCGGGGTAGTTGTCTGCGGCGGGCAGCACCCAGCTATCCCCCTGTTTTTCCAGTGGAATCGTTTTCCCTTTCCCGTCGGTGACGGTGATGGCGGTGATGTCATCCACCGTGATGCCGCCCAGCAGGGGGGCGCCGGTGGCGGCGGGTTTCCCTTTGGGGAAATACATTATCCCCACCAGAATTAATTGCACCACCAGCAGCCCGGCTAAAATCTGCAAAAGCCGGTTGTTGCGCCATAAATTTCCATCCCATGTTGAAGCATTAGGCGTGTGCATGGTATGCCTCCTGTTCGTCCGGTTCCGAAAATTCACGTCGGGGCAACAGCGCCATCGGCTGTTCATTGCGGCGACGCACGTTCCGGATGATGCCGATTGCCAGCAGTGCCAGCAGTGCGACCAGATAGTTTGCCCCTTCCCACAGCGATTGTTCCCGCTCGGTCATCGGTTTCAGCACGTGTGTCTGCGTGCCCCGCGAGCGGATGCTCAACAAGTCCAAATCTTCCACCGACCAGTCTACCGCGTTTTGGGCGAATTGCAGGGTGTTCAGGTAGCGGTCGCGCGTGAGGCGGGCGGAGATATTGAAGATGGTGTCGTCCAGGAATTCCGCGCTGCCGACCACCACCAGCCGCGCGGTGTCGGGCGAGGCTTCGATGACGCCGATATTGTCGGTGGGCTGGGTGTCGGCGGACTGGGCATCGGTGGCGGTGTCTGCCGCCAGCGGCGAGTCTTTCCCTTTGAAGTAACTTTCAAATGAACCCTGAATGGCAACCGCCAGCGGGTATGATTTTTGTTCCCCTTCCACCGGGAAACCCAAATCCGGGTAAGTTTGCATATCGGGTTGAATGTCGGTGTTGGTGCGCAACCATGATTTCGGGCTGGATTTCAGCAGCGTGGTCACGGTGCGGTCGGCGTTTTTGTCGGCGTCCACCATCACCGCCGATGTCCAATGCAGGGTGACGGCGGGCAGGTTTGCCACAATCGGGTTGTTTTTCGCCATGCCGTTGGGGCGCACGTCCACAAAGAAGGGGTAATTGACCGCCTGCACTTCCTGCACGGGCAATCCGCCGATGGTGCGATTGACGAGCAGCGGGAACGGCTCATTCTGCGGGTCCATCACCAGCGATTGCTGAACGTCCACGCCGTAACTCGCCAGCATATCGCGTAAGCCGCCATCGAGCGGTTTTAACGTCAGACTGCCGCTCATCGGGTCGGGTTCGGCGGCGTAATTTCCGGCGGCAATCACCACCGAGCCACCGCGCATCAGATATTGGTCAATGGCGAAGCGTTGTTTGTCGCTCATAGATTGCGGTGCGATGACCAGCAGCACATCCACATCGGCGGGGACACTGCCGTTGCTCAAATCAAGCTGGCGCACTTCGTAATCCTGCCCCAACTGTTGTTGAACGGTATTCCACGATGCGAATGGTTGTTGCATCTGCCCGAACATATTTTGAGTGGGCTGCTGCGGGGGTGTCCACACGCCGACCACTTTCAAAAAGCCGCTGGATGACCGTTTCAGCGCCGATTCGATGGTGGTGCGGACGTCGGCTTCGCTGAAATCCGCGCCGGGGAAAATCAACTGCGATTTGTCGCCCACTTGCAGCACCATATGCAGATAGTAGCTCTCCGGCGAGAAAAGAGAGACGGCGATGGGTTGCAATCCGTAATCTTTTTGCAGGGCATCGCGGGTGAAGGTGGTGTTCGGGTCATCGGGGTTGACCGTTTCAAAGGTGAATTTGCCGTTGCTGTCGGCGGCGATTTTCTCCGCCACTTGGGTGATGGTGTCCGGCGCATCTTTCAGCGCGTCGGGCAGTGTATCCGGGGTGACGAACAGTGTCAGTTTCGCCGGTTCCGGCAACGCCGCCAGCACTGAATCTACGCTTTGGAAGCCGTACACCACTTTTTTGATGGCGCGGGTTAAATCGTATTCGGGATTGCGCAGGCGGACATCAATGGTCCCGTCGTTGCGCGGCTCCACTTCGATGAGGTCGCGGAAGTTGAGCACCACATTTTGGTCGCCGTACCGAATCAGAATGTCGAAATAAGCGTTGACCACCGAGGCTTCATATCGCCCCGAAATTTGGAAGGGTGTGGGGCGAATGCCGTAAGTCTGATTCGCCTCCGCTTCTTTTTCCGGGTCTTTCTGCGGGTCAACAATTTCCACGGTCACTTTTCCGTGCGATGCCACACTGTACTCTTGCAGCATGTCCTCAATTTGCGGAACCAGCGGCGCGAGCAGCGGGTGGGTTTTTTCGCTGAAATAGGCGCGAATGAGCAACGGCTCTTGCAGGTTGTCCAGCAAGTTGCGGGTGGTGGGCGAAAGGGTGTACGCTTTCCCGGCGGTCAAATCGAGCCGGATGGCGTTGACCGGCGCGAGCCACACGTTCAGCGCCAGCAAGTTCAACCCGATGAGCGCCACCACCAGCCACGCCACGCGGCGATAGCGGGCGGTCTGCTCGCTGATGCTCCAGCGTTTCATGTCCAGCGAGAGGACGTTCAGGGTCAGAAAAATGCCCGCCAGCGAGAGGTAATACACCAAATCGCGCAGGTCAATCACCCCGCGCTCGATGCTCTCGAAGCGGCTGCCGGTTGCCAGCGCGCGCAAAAGGTTGCCCACCGTTTCGCCGGTGAAGGCGGTGAATCCGTTGGTGCCGATGAGGTAGAATGCGCCGCCCACCAGCACCGACAAAATCAGCGCGACAATCTGGTTGCCCGTGCGGGATGAAATGAACAGCCCGATGGCGGCATAGGCGGACGCCATCAACAGCGCGGCGATATATCCGCCGAAGACGGGTCCCCAATCCAAATTACCCAGCAGCGACACCGTGATGGGCAGGAAAAGAGTCAGCCCCAGCGAGACGGCGACCAGCGTCAGCACCGCCAGAAATTTCCCGATGACCAATTGCACCGGACGCACCGGCAGGGTGAGCAGGACTTCCATCGTGCCGGATTGCTGCTCTTCGCTCCATTGGCGCATGGTCAGCGCCGCCACCAAAAAAATCAGCAGGATGGGCATCCAGCGGAAGAGGGGACGCACATCGGCGATGCCCCGGGCGAAAAAAGTGTCAATCCAGAAGAATGAAAAAAGGGTTGCCGCCAAAAACGTGCCCAAAAAGATGAGCGCCATCGGCGAGCCGAAATAGTTACTCAGTTCTTTTCGTGTAATTGCAAGTGTTTGTTTCATATGAGCACTCCCAAACTGATAGCAGACAGCTTTTTATGCCGCTACCGCCAAATTATTGAAGACCCGTTCCAACGTTTGCACATCGCGGCGTAATTCACGCACTTGCCAATGATTTTGGTGCGCAATGTCGAAAAGTTGCGGGCTTAAATCGGTGCTCTCTTCCCCCAGCACCCGGAACGCCGGGAAACCGTCGCGGGAGGCGAAGGTTTCCACGCCGATGACACCCTTCACCGATGCCAGCGTCTTCGTCACGTGCGGCGTGTCTTTTTGCAGCACCAGAATCACGTTGGACGTTTGCGACAGGTCGGACAGGCGGGCGTCGGCGCGAATTTCGCCGTTCATCAGAATAATCACCCGGTCACACAGCGCCTCCACTTCCGAAAGAATGTGGGTGGAGAAAAGGATGGTGCTGTGTCGCGCCAGCCGCCGGATGAGGCGGCGAATTTCGATGATTTGGGTGGGGTCAAGCCCCACGGTCGGTTCATCGAGGATGAGGAGTTTCGGTTTGTGTAAAATGGCTTGTGCCAGCCCCACGCGCTGGCGGAAACCTTTGCTCAACTCGCCGATGGGGCGGGTGAGGTGGTTCGCCAAGCCGGTGGCGTAGATTGCCTCCGAGAGGCGGGCGGGTTGTTCTTCGCGGGGAATTTCGCGCAGGTCTGCCATCAGCTTCAGGTATGCCTGCACCGAAAGTTCGGGGTAAAGCGGGGCGCTTTCCGGGAGATAGCCCAAACGGGCTTGCACCTCGCGCGGGTGAGAGAGTACGTCGATGCCGTCTACCAGCACCGTGCCGCTCTCGGGTTGCAGATACCCGGTTAGGGTTTTGATGGTGGTGGTTTTCCCGGCACCGTTCGGTCCCAGTAAGCCGACGATTTCGCCATCATCAATGTGAAAGGTTACGTCCTTCAGGGCGTGGATCGAACCATAAGACTTACTTAAGTTTCGCACCTCAATCATAGGCTTCCTCCGCACGTATATTTGCGCTATATTGGTTTTTCCACCCCTCAGTGTGCGCCTGTGAGATTAATGCAAGCTTAAACAAATGTTAGAAATGCATTAATTTTTTTCTGAATCCACCTTGCCTTTTTGGCAGAGTTTGTTATAATTAAACCACGCTTGGTGGTTGCAATTTCCCATAAATTTTTTGCAGGTCGCAATGACGCATTTGCAAATCACCACAAATCATTCAACCCCATAAATCTTTTTAGAAAAGGAGACGTGTATGAAACGGGTACTGAGTGTTGTATTATTGGTGGTTCTGCTGTTCACATTGGCTGTACCATTGGTCAATGCTGAAGGGGGAACCGACTATGTTGTCCAAAAGGATGATTGGCTGAGTAAACTTGCCGATAAATTCTTGGGCGATATTTTCGCGTGGCCCGCCATTTGGGAAGCTACCAACGCGATGGCGGAAACTGATTCCAGCTACACCCACATCGATAACCCCAATATCATCGAAGTGGGGCAAAAACTGTACATCCCCTCAACGGAGGAAGCCGCTGCCTTGCTAGCCGGGCAATCGCCCGCCGCAGGGGAGCTGGGCAGTCCTGAAAATCCCATTCAGGTACTTTTTGTCCCGTCGGTGGACGCGGGCGAAATTGTGAGTGGGGGGGAAGTGATGGCAGACGCTTTGAAGCAAGCCACCGGCTTGACCTTTGAAGTGAGCGTGCCGACCAGCTACGCCGCCACCATCGAAGCGATGTGTGCCTCGCCCAAAAACACCATGGGCTTCATCCCCGCGCTGGGTTACGTGCTGGCGAACAACAAATGTGGCGTGGAAGTCGGTGGCGCGGCAGTGCGCTACGGTTTGTCATGGTACACGGAACAATTCCTGGTTCAACGCGACAGCCCGTATACCAGCTTGGCAGATTTAGCCGGTAAAAAATGGGCAGTGCCCGACCGTGGTTCTACCTCCGGGTTCCTCTATCCCAGCGTAGAATTTAAAACCGCAGGGATTGAACCGGGTGAAATTATTGAAGCTGGTGGTCACGGTGCAGCCGTCTTAGCCGTCTACAACGGTGAGGTTGATTTCGCTACCTCTTACTTCTCACCGCCCTTAATGCCCGAAGGGAAATGGTACTACGGCATGGATCCCGAGCCGTATGACCCGATGCTCGCTGCCCCCAATGAAAAAGGTAAACTCTATGCCGGCGATTACCGCATTCTGGATGCCCGCGCGTCTGTGGTCAGCACCGCACCGGACGTTGTGCAAAAAGTCCGCATCCTGAAAATCGGCGACAAAATTCCGAATGACTCCGTCAGCTTCGGTCCCGAATTCCCGCAAGGGTTGCGCACTCGCATCATGAACGCGCTGGTCATTTTCGCTTCCTCCGATGCCTGCGCCCAATCCATCTGCTCCGACCAGTTCTATAACTGGACAGGCGTGGAACCCGTCGGCGATTCATTCTATGACCCCGTTCGCAAACTGATTGACGTGCTGGGCTACACCGAAGAAGACATTTTCGGCGGTTGATATTGACACATTTTGAACATTCATCGCTAATATAACGTAATATAGTTGGGTGGGAAGGTGTCCCCTTCCTACCCAACTTTTTGTAACCCCGCTTCACAATCTACCCAATTCCGGGGGGATATTCTATGCTCGAAATCAAAAACATCACAAAAATTTATGACAATACCGTGCTGGCGCTGGATGATGTCAGTTTTACCGTGCCGCAGGGGCAATTCTTGGCAGTCGTCGGATTGAGCGGTTCCGGGAAATCCACCCTGTTGCGCTGCATCAACCGCCTGATTGAACCGACCTCCGGGCAGGTCATTTTGGATGGCATTGACATCACCGCCGCCCAACCCGACGAATTGCGCCGCATCCGCCGCCGCATCGGGATGATTTTTCAACACTTCAACCTCGTCTTGCGCTCGCCGGTGATTACCAACGTGCTGGCAGGGCGATTGGGCTACACCAACCCCGCATGGAGCTTGATAAATCGTTTTTCAAAAAGTGACATTGCCATGGCGCTCAAACAACTCGACCGGGTGGGCATCAAAGAAAAAGCCTACGTCCGCGCCGATGAATTGAGCGGCGGGCAGCAACAGCGCGTCGGCATTGCCCGCGCGTTGATGCAGGAACCCTCCATCATGCTCGCCGACGAACCCGTTGCCAGCCTTGACCCGGTGCTGGCGCACAGCATCATGCAATATTTGGAACAACTCCGTGATGAAGGTATTACGGTTATTTGCAGTCTTCACTTTTTAGACCTGGTTCAGCGCTATGCAGACCGGGCGATTGCCCTGAAAGATGGCAACCTTGTTTTCGATGGTCCCCCATCGGAAATTGACGAACACCGTTTTAAAGAAATTTACGGCGAAGAAGCGCAACGCATCGGCTAATCCGATGCCTTGCGCCTGCCGCTTCACTTACGCAGACAGGTGTCAATCATGAAAAAGAACTCCCCCAGCTTCTTGAAAACTTTGGGTAAGATTATCTTGGTTGTAGGCATTGTAATTGTCTATGCTTACGGACTTCAAGTGACCAAAGTCGATTTGGAAAAACCGCAGGAAGCCAAGCGACAAGAGCAGCTCACCAATATTTTGCAGGGTTTGGCGCACCCCGATTTGATTACCTATGAAATTGACCGCGTGTCCGCCAACGCGCGCATTTTGGTTCCGTGTACGGGCACACCCCCGCCGGACATCCCCGCCGAACCCGGACAGCCCACCATCAAGCTATCCTCCAACTGCGCCGAACCCGGCGAAACCATCACCGTGAGCGGAACCGGCTTCAACCCCAATGAAAATGTCTTCATTTTCTTTGTGCCGTACAGCGCCGACCCCGCCGCTGCCGTGGAATTGAAGTTGACCCCCAATGCCGTCCCCACCGATGGCGATGGAAACTTCTCGAAAGAAGTGACCCTCAAAAAAGACCGCACCTCCGACAAACCGCAAACCGTGCGGGTCGTGGTCAACCGGCGCGTTGGCTCGCCGAAACCCAGCGAAGCCCTCAAGCAAACGTGGGAAAAAATTGTAGAAACGGTCTTTCTGGCATTCATCGCCACCACATTGGGCGTGACCCTCGCCGTGCCCATCAGCTTTTTGGCGGCGCGCAACCTCATGCTGCAAGTCACCAGCACCCTCACCAAATTCATGGCATCGCTGATAATTATGCCCATCGGCGCATTGTTGGGGTACAGCATCGTGTCCAGATTGGCTGAATTTGGCGCGCAATTCCCGAATGGAAACCCTGAAACCGCGTTGCTATTCACCGCCGCCCCGTTGGTCGGTTTGGCGGTGGTGCAATCCGCAGGGGGGAAAAATACATTCCTCAAAGCGTTGGGACGCTGGTTTATTGGGCTGATAATTGCCGCAATCGTTGTGATAGTGCTTTCAAAAATGGGCAACATCGGACGCGAAATCGGCATCTCGCTCAAACATTCACTGGGGGGATGGTCATTTGTCGGCAATTTCATCCTCATTTTCTCTGACGTGATTCTGTTGGGCTTGCCCGCACTGGGGGCATTGTTGGGCGCGTTTGCGTTCAGCCCCATTTCCAACCGAATTTTGGAAGCAACCGTGCCGCGTATGTCTGCTCTGACCAGCAAAATTGTGGCGGTGGTACTGTCGGTTTTGGCGGGCGCAATTGTCTTCGGCGTGATTGCCGCCATCCTGAACTGGTTTTACGAATTTGGCAGCATCGCGGAGGTTGTGCGCGTCCCGGCAACCATCGGCGCAGTGTTGTTTGCCGCGTTGGCACTCGCCATTGATGTCAACCGTCCAATCCCCACCGGCATGTTTGTGTATTATGTATTTCGCACTATAATGAACACCCTGCGCTCCATCGAGCCGCTGGTGATGGTGGTTGCCTTCGCCGTTTGGGTGGGCATCGGACCTTTTGCCGGGGTCATGGCGCTTGGATTGCACACCATCGTTGCGTTGGGGAAGCTCTACTCCGAGCAGGTGGAAAATATTGCCACGGGTCCCATAGAAGCTATCACTGCCACCGGGGCGAATCGTCTGCAAACGATTATTTACGCCGTCATTCCCCAAATTGTGCCGCCGTATATTGCCTTTACGCTGTACCGGTGGGACATCAACGTCCGCATGTCCACTATTATCGGTTTCGGCGGTGGCGGCGGTATCGGTTTCTTGTTGAGTCAAAATATCAATCTTCTGAAGTACCGGCAGGCAAGCGTGAATATGATTGCCATTGCCATTGTGGTTGCCAGTTTAGATTATCTGAGCGCAAAAGTGCGCGAAAAAATCACATGATGGGAAACATGATGCGTCCCATCTTGCTCATGAGGGTTTTTTATGCCGAATGTACCGGTTCTTGAATTACGCGGCATCACCAAACAGTTCCCGGGTGTGTTGGCAAATGACAACGTGAATTTGACCCTGCAATCGGGGGAAATTCATGCGTTGCTGGGCGAAAATGGCGCGGGGAAAACCACGTTGATGAATATCCTGTATGGGCTGTACAAACCCACCAAAGGCGATATATTCATCCGCGGCAACCGCGCCGACATTCACGGTCCGATGGACGCCATCTCGCAGGGCATCGGGATGGTGCATCAGCATTTCATGCTTGTGCCGGTGCTCACCGTCACTGAAAATGTCATGCTGGGGCAGGAGACCATCAAAAACGGCATCTTTTTGGATAAACGCGCCGTGGCTGAGGAAATTCGCCGCATTTCACGGGAACATGGTCTGAATGTTGACCCCGATGCATACATCAAAGATTTGCCTGTGGGCGTGCAGCAGCGCGTTGAAATCATCAAAGTGCTGTACCGCAACGCCGACATCCTCATTCTGGACGAACCCACTGCCGTGCTGACCCCGCAGGAAGTGGAAGACCTGTTCGCCATCCTCCAATCGCTGGTAGACCGTGGCATCTCCATCATCTTTATCACCCATAAATTAAAAGAAGTGCTGGCTGTCGCCGACCGCATCACTGTGTTGCGGCGCGGAAAGACCGTCGGCACGGTTGAGCCGGAAAATTCCACCGAGCAATCGCTGGCGGATTTGATGGTTGGGCGCGCGGTGGAACTGACCGTGCAAAAAGGGGACGCTGCGCCGCAAGCCCCCGTGCTGACCGTGAAAGATCTGGTGGTGAAAGATGACCGCGAAAACATCACGGTTGATGGTGTGTCGTTCACGCTGCGCGCGGGAGAAGTGCTGGGGATTGCCGGGGTGCAGGGCAACGGACAGACCGAGTTGGTCGAAGCGATCACCGGGTTGCGGCAGGTGAAGGACGGCACAATTGAACTGCTGAACAAAAATATCGCCAATGCCACCCCGCGCACCATCACCGAAATGGGGGTGGGGCATGTCCCGGAAGACCGTCAGCGCGACGGGCTGGTACTCAGTTACCCCATCAAAGATAATATGGTGCTGAACACATACTATCGCCCGCCGTTTGCCAGAGGCTGGGTGATTGATGAAAATATGGTCGTTGCCAAAGCCGAGGAACGAGTGAAAGAATACGATGTTCGCACGCCGAGCATTTATGCCACTGCCGGGACGCTGTCGGGCGGGAATCAGCAGAAAGTGATTGTCGCGCGGGAATTTTCGCGCCCCAATAAACTGCTCGTTGCCTCCCAGCCCACCCGCGGACTCGATGTCGGTTCGATTGAATATATTCATCGCCGCATCATTGAACAGCGGGATGCCGGCACCGCCGTGTTGCTGGTTTCTACGGAATTGGATGAAGTGCGTGCCCTGTCTGACCGCATCGCCGTGATGTTTGAAGGAAAAATTGTCGCGGTGGTGAACGCTTCCGATGTATCGAAAGACCAATTGGGGCTGTTGATGGCTGGCGCGACGCCGGAAAATATGCCGCCGTCGGCGGTGGTTGCGGAATAAATGCCCCGCAAAACGGTGTTGATGGATCACGATGGTGGGGTGGATGACCTGCTGTCGTTGGCGTTGCTGTTGACGATGCCTCACGTTGAGGTGGTGGGTGTTGCCGTCACCCCCGCCGATTGCTATCTGGATGCCGCGCTGGATGCCACCACCAAACTTCTGGCGTGGCTGGGGCGGGAAAACGTCCCCGTGGCGAGTGGCGATTTGCACGGCGTCAACGCCTTCCCGGCGGAATGGCGCGCCCAACCACGCATCATCAACGCCTTGCCGATTATGCTGGTGCTGTCTGCCCATACCGAGTCCATCGTTTCCGTACCGGCACGAACCTTTTTAGCTGAAAAGATTGCCGCCGCGCCGCATCCGCTGACAATTTTGATGACCGGACCCGCCTCGAATTTGGTGGCGGCATTGGAGACCGACCCCGACTTGCGGCACAACATCGCCGAGGTGGTGTGGATGGCGGGCGCGATTGATGTGCCGGGCAACGTGCGCACCTATGCCCATGATGGCAGCGCCGAATGGAACGCCTTTTGGGACGCCATTTACTGTACCAGAATACGTTACATCTATCCCGACCCATGATGGCAGCGCCGAATGGAACGCCTTTTGGGACCCCATCGCCGCGCGGAAACTGCTGGAGATGCGTTTTCCGCTCACCCTTTTTCCGCTCGATGCCACGAATCACGTGCCGGTATCGTCGGAATTTTTGCGCGAGTTGGCTACCCGGCAACACAATCCGTTATCTGCATTTGCGGGACAGTGTTGGGCGCTCACGGTCAACGTCATTCCGCATTATGATTATCAGTATTTTATGTGGGATGTGCTGGCGACGGGATATTTGGGCTGTCCGCAGGCGATAACCTTCCGCAAAATGGAGCTTGCCGTGGTTGACAGCGGAAAAAATGCCGGGCAGACGGTTCGCGCGCCGGGCAGCGGGCAGTGGGTTACGGTGGCGCAGGCGGTGGATACGCCGGTTTTTCACCGTTATCTTTTGCAGCAATTTAATACGAAACTTGAGATTTCGAGCAATTAATCTCCAATAAACTTTTTTGCATGGGAGACTCATAGCGTGGCAGATGTGAAAACAGACGCGAAAACGAAAAAGAACGGAAATAGTTTCTGGCGGCGTGCCGGACGCACCATCGTCATCCCGATATTGGCGGTTGTGGTCGGGTTGGTGCTTGGCGGCGTGATGGTTGCCATTTCCGACCCCGTTGTGTTGCGCGGGTTGTCCCCGAATCCGTGGCGGGTGGTTCCCGAAGGTGAAGTTGACCCCGCGACGGATATTGATTTGGAAACTGCACTCAAATTTCACGGCAATGATGTGGGCATCGGTGATTACGTTGTCTTCACGCGGGGCAAGAGCCTCGTTTTCCGTGAGGTTGTGACAGAAATTCAGGATAAAGATACCCAAATTGATTTGGAACGTGCCCGCCGCCGTGCGCCCGACCTGCTTTCGGGCAATGCGGCTATCGTCCTTTCTTTCAGCGACCGACCTTTTTTTGTGGTGCAGGCTGCCGGGCGCGCCGTGTGGGAGGCGTATCGCGCGTTGTTCATCGGTTCCATTGGTGACCCGCAGCGCATTGCGGAAGGGTGGCGCATTGGGCAACAAACCGGCGATTGGCTCTCTTTCCGTGAATCACTGCGCCCGATAACGGAAAGTCTGGTCACGTCCATCCCGTATGTTTTCGCCGGGCTGTCGGTGGCGCTCGGTTTTCAGGCGGGGCTGTTCAATATTGGTGCGGAGGGGCAGATTGCCATTGGCGCGGCGTTGTCCACTTATATCGGATATAGTTTCACTGGTTTGCCCGCTGTGCTGCATCTGCCGCTGGCTATTATAGGTGGTATGGTTGGGGGGGCTATTTGGGGAATTATCCCCGGCTGGCTAAAGGCGAAGACCGGCGCGCACGAAGTTATTAATACCATTATGATGAACTATATCGCCTTTCGCCTGATGTCATGGCTGTTGCGGGGTCCCATGCAGAGACCGGGGGCGGGGAAACCCGTCAGTCCGGTGGTGGCAGAGGGCGCGTTTTTGCCGCAACTGTTCGGCGCACCGTTGCGTTTGCATGCCGGGCTGTTTTTGGCGGCAATCGCGGTGATTTTTGTTTGGTGGTTGCTGTACAAAACGACCATCGGGTTTGAGTTGCGTACCGTGGGCGCGAACCCCCACGCCGCAAAATACAGCGGGATGAGCGTGGCGCGGAATATCATCATTGCGATGGGCATCAGCGGCGGGCTGGCAGGGCTGGCAGGCGCAAATGAGGTGTTGGGGCTGAACCATTTTCTGGCAGAGGGTTTCTCGCCCGGCTATGGTTTCGACAGCATCGCGCTGGCGTTGCTGGGCAAAAGCCATCCGGTGGGGGTGGTGCTGGCGGCGTTGCTGTTCGGTACATTGCGCAGTGGCGCAACCAGTATGCAATCGCTGGCGCAAGTGCCGATTGACATCATCACCACCATTCAGGCGCTGGTCATCGTCTTTATTGCCGCGCCGGAAATCATTCGCTGGTTGTTCCGTTTGAAAACCGTCGGCGACGAAGAAAAAACCGTGTTCACCCGTGGTTGGGGTTCGTAAAAAATTCAAATTCAATTATCAATGGGTAATGAACAAAATTTGATGACTGCCCATTCTTTTTCGGAGTGATTTATGAGTGTAGCGACTGCAACAGCTCACATAAAGCGTGTTTCATCCGCAGAAAAGCGGCAACGCCTGATTTTTGGGGTGCTGTTTCTGCTCATCGGGTTCCTGATTATTTGGCTTTTTGCCCTCCAATCGCAAGCCGGGCAGCAAACAACGTTTGGGATGAACCCCGGTTTCGTGTCGAATGCGCCGGAAATCCCCGACTTTGTTTTCCCGACGCAACCCGTGCTGTATGTGCTGGGATTTGTCTCGCTGTTCATGGGGGGGTGGCAACTGGCGCGCGGATTTAAATCCATCGGGGCGATGTTCGGGCTGGTGTTTGGACTGTTCGTGCTGGCGTTTCTCTCTTGGGCGGCGCGGGACAACGCTTTCAACTTAGTGGGTATGATGCAAGCCACCCTCATCCGCGCCACACCGATTGCGCTGGGCGCGTTCAGCGGGGTCATCGCCGAGCGTGCCGCCATCATCAACATCGCCATTGAGGGCATGATGCTCGCCGCCGCGCTGGTCTCGGTGGTCATCGCCAGCGCCACCGGCAGTTTGTGGATCGGGCTGTTTGCCGGGGTGCTGATTGGCGGCTTTCTGGGGCTGTTGCATGGTATCATGTCCATTCAGTTCAAAGTTGACCAAATCATCAGCGGGACAGCCATCAACATTCTGGCAACCGGCATCACCGGCTTTGTGGTCAAGCGGTTTTTCACCAACCCCGATATTAATGATAAATTGAACCATTCCGCCATTTTCCCCCCGATTCACATCCCGGTATTGAGCGCCATCCCCGTCATTGGTCCCATCCTCTTTTCGGTGAACGTGCTGCCGTATCTGATGTTCATCGTGTTGATTGCGCTGCACATCACCCTGTTTTACACCCGTTGGGGATTGCGCACCATCGCGGTGGGGGAACACCCCAAAGCCGCCGACACGCTGGGCGTGAATGTGTTCAAAATCCGATATGTGAATATCGTTTTGAGCGGGATGATTGCCGGTTTGGGCGGCGCGTATTTCACCGTGGGTCGGGTGGGACAGTTTGACGAAGTGATGACCGCCGGACGCGGGTTCATCGGTTTGGCGGCGATGATTTTCGGCAAATGGACGCCCATCGGCTCGCTGGGGGCGTCGCTGCTCTTCGGCTTCGCGGATTCGTTCCAGCAGAAAATCCAAATCCTCATCCCCGGCTTCCCGTCCGAATTTTTGCTGGCGGCGCCATATATCATCACGATGATTGTATTGGCTGGTGTGGTCGGGCGCGCTGTTGCCCCCGCCGCCGACGGTGTGCCATACGAGAAGGATTAGTGATGTCCATCGAAAAACCGAGACGTGTCAAACTCACCATTGCCGGGTTGGCAGTGACGTTTATAACGTGTGTGTGTTGTGGTGCGTTGCTGATGATGGGCTTTTGGTCAATCAACCGCGCTATGGTCACCGAGCCGGAGAAACTCGACTCGTTGAGCGCGGACATTGCCACCTACACCCTGCCGGAAGGCTATTCGGAAATTTTCGGAATGGATTTGATGGGCATGGAGATGGTCGCCATTGCCAAAGACAATCTTGAGCCTGACGCCACGCTGATGATGATGCTGAAAATTCCCACCAATGATGCGGTTGACCCCGCCATTCTGCAAAAAGAAGTGGAATCCGCATTGCAGCAGCAAACATCCTTCCAGCAGTTGAAATTGACGCTGGATGATGTGGAAACGCGCACCATCAACGGACAGGAAGTGACGCTCACCTACCGCAAAGGCGAAGACCCCGGCGGCACGCCGTATCGTCAGGTCAGTACATTATTCGAAACCGAAAAGGGACGGGTGCTGTTTTTGGCGCAGGGCAGCGCCGAAAAATGGGACCAAGCCGCCATTGACGCGCTGTTCGATTCAATTCGTTGATGGGCGGCACGCCTTTCATCGCGAAACAATTATCCAATCCGCTCGCCGAACAGATGATTTCGGCGGGCGTTTTTTTGTTGAAAAAAGAGTAGCCAGAACGGCGCAAATATCGTATAATATTATTGCCACAATCTTTTTTGCCCAATCATACATCCATGGAGGATGAGTTTGGACACCACACGCAACATCACTTTCAAAAAGATGGTCGAACTCAGCTCGGACATCATCAATCTGGTCAATGCCGATGGCGTGGTGATATATGCCAGCCCCGCCGTGTCAAGTGTGTTGGGCTTCAGCCGGGAAGAGGCTGTTGGCATGGGGATAAAAGACTGGATACATCCCGACGACCTGCCCCGTACCACCCGTTTTTTGCAAAAAATTCTGGCGCACCCCGGCGACGTCTTCCGCATCCGGGCGCGATTTCGGCACAAATCCGGCGCATGGCGCTGGGTGGAAGTTGTGGCGAACAACCTGCTCAACGACCCCGACGTGGGGGCAATTGTCACCGGCGGGCGCGACATCACCGAACGGGTGGCGGCGGAACAGGCGTTGCGGGCAAGTGAAGCTCGCTATCGCAACGTGGTCGAGACGATGCATGAAGGCATCGCTCAGGTGGATAATGACGGGCGTGTGCAGTTTGTGAACGCTCGTTTTTGCGAGTTGACCGGTTACACCGTTGAAGAATTGCAGGGGCAGGTGATTCATGAGTTGCTGCTTGACCCCGAAAAAGACCAAGACCAGCTCGCTGTGCTGCGTGCACAGGAGAAACTGCGCGCGCAAGGGGTATCCACGGGGTATGATTTGTGGGTGCGCCACAAATCCGGGCGGCGCATTTTGTTCCGCATCAATGGGTCGCCGGTCTTTGACGCTGACGGGAAACTGGTAGGAACCGTGGGCATGCACGCCGACATCACCGACCAGCACAAAGCGGAGGCGGTGTTGCGCACCTATGCCGATGAGCTCGAACAGCGCGTCCGCCGGCGCACCGACGAGCTTCAGCGGATGGTCAATCTGATGGCGGGGCGGGAACTCCGCATCGCTGAGTTGAAACGCACCATCAAACAATTGCGCGCCCAGCTATTGCAGGCAGGACTGACGCCGGTGGCGGACGACCCGCTTTTGGAGGAGGATTAGCGCTTCGCATGGAAACCTCATCTTCACCGGAATTGAATGACATGGAATTGTACCGCCGGTTATTTGAAGTTTCCCGTGACGCGGTGTTCATTTTCAACCTGAATGGTGAATGTCAAAATGCCAACCCCGCCGCAGTTGCCATCACGGGGCGCACCGTGGATGAACTCCGCGCGATGACCGTGCGTGACCTGCTGAATGTGGACGCCCTTCCCTCTGACCGCCGCGCATGGCATGAAACATCCCCCGTGGCGGCACAGTTGCGCCATCGGGACGGGCATGACCTTCCGGTGATGTGGCAGACCACCCCCATCCCGCTGCCGGATGGCGAAACGCAGGTGTTGGGCATCGCCCGTGATATTTCCGAGCGCAAACGGATGGAATCGTCGTTGCGGCAGCTTCGGGAGCGGTTGACCAAAGTTCAGCAGGTTGCCCGAATGGGGTTTTTGGAATGGAATCTTGAGACAGATGAAATTGTGATGTCTGCCGGGTTGTATGACATGTACGGCGTCAAAAAAGAGGAAGTGGAAACAACCCCCGAATTGGTCGCCAAAGCGGTGCATCCCGATGATATGGCGTTCGTGCAGCAACAACTCGCGCTGGCAATCCGAGGGGAGAAACCATATGACGTGGAGCATCGGATTTTGCGCCCCGACGGTTCTATTTTGTGGACGCACTCTCAGGCGGAATTGCAGCGGGATGAAGCGGGAAACCCCCGCATTTTGTGGGGAACGTCGGTGGACATCACCGAGCGCAAAGAGTCGGTGGCGGTGATGCACCGTTACGCGGAAGAAGCAACCACTCTGAACGTGGTGAGCCGGACGGTGAGCGCCAGTTTGCAGTTGGAAGAAGTGATGACTGCCGCCATTGAAGCGGTTGCCAAAATGTTGCACACCGATATGGCGTTGATTTTTTTGCAGGAAGACAATCGTTTGCGATTGCTGGCGGAAAGCTCATGGCAAGAGAAATACCGTCATAAAGTCACCCCGTTGCATCGGTTGGGGCAATGTTTGTGCGGTTTATCGGCGCAGCAGAACGAAGCCCTTTATTCCGCGGACATCCACAAAGATTTGCGTTGCACATGGGAAGAATGCAAAAAAGCGGGTATGCGTTCATTCGCGGCGCTCCCGCTTGCCAGCGGCGGCGAGGTTATCGGCGTGCTGGGGTTGGCGTCCGCCAAAGAGCGCGATTTCAGCGTCCGCGCCGAATTTCTGGAAACATTGGCGGACACCATCGCCACCGGGTTGAAAAACGCGCTGTTGCATCGTCAAATCCAACAGCACGCCGCCGAACTGGAAGAACGGGTGGCGAAACGCACCGCCGAGCTGGAGGAACGTTCCGCGGAAACCGAAAAACTCAATCAGGCGATGCTGGCGATGCTGGAGGATTTGCAGACCGCCAACGCGCGATACGTGCGAGTCACGCAGAAACTTCAGAAAGCAAACCGGGAATTGGAAACCTTCACCCATTCCGTCTCGCACGATTTGAAAGCGCCCCTGCGCGGCATCGACGGGTACAGCCGGTTGCTGCTAGCCGATTATGCCGATAAACTGGATGAGGACGGGCAATACTTTCTGCGAACCATCCGCGCCGCCACCATTCAAATGAACCAATTGATCGATGACCTGCTCACTTATTCCCGTTTGGAACAGCGCGCCACCCAGAATGAAGCAACCCGGTTGCGGGAATTTGTGGACACAATCCTGCAACATCACCTTGACGATATTCAGACTGCGGGTGGCGAGGTGAGCAACACCGTGCCGGATATTACCATCTCCACCGACCCGATGGGGCTGGAAATGGCAATCCGCAATGTGCTGACCAACGCGCTGAAATTCGCCCGAAAAGATTCCCCGCCCCGCATCGAAATCTCTGGACACGAGACAGAAAATGGGTGTATAATTACTGTGAAGGATAATGGCATTGGCTTTGACATGAAATTCCACGACCGGATATTCGGCATTTTTCAGCGTTTACACCGGTCGGAGGATTATCCCGGTACCGGCGTCGGGCTGGCAATTGTGCGCAAGGCGATGACGCGGCTCGGCGGACGGGTCTGGGCGGAAAGCTCGCCGGGGGAAGGCGCAACATTCTTTTTGGAAATTCCGAGGTGGCGCGATGGGACTTAATTCCGGAGCAATTTTGCTTGTTGAAGATAATCCGATGGACGTGGATTTAACGCTGCGTGCCTTCAAACGTCGCAAACTCACCAACCCCATTGAAATAGCCCGCGATGGCGAAGAAGCACTGGCGTGGTTGCCGCGCTGGGAAGCGGGCGAACCCTGCCCCGTGGTCATCCTGCTCGATTTGAAACTCCCCAAAGTAGACGGCTTGGAGGTGCTGCGGCAAATCAAAGCGCACCCCATCGCCCGTTCCATCCCGGTGGTCGTCCTCACCACCTCTGCCGAAGACCGGGATGTCACCCAAGCCTACCGCTTCGGCGCAAATTCATACATCATCAAACCCGTTGATTTTGAAAAATTCATGGACGTTGCCGAACACATTGATTTGTATTGGCGGGTATTGAACAAATCGCCCTTATGTGAACGATGATGAATATTCTGTATGTTGAAGATAATCCGCTGGATGCCGACCTGACTCGTCTGACGCTGGCAAAACAGATACCCGACGCAGTGTTGACCGTGGCGGAGACGCTCGCCGCTGCGCTGGACGCGCTGAAAGGTTCTGTCACCTTCGACATTGTTTTGTGCGATTTACGTTTGCCCGACGGCTCCGGGCTGGATTTGCTCACCCACATTCGACAACAAAATTTAGCCCTGCCGGTGGTGCTTTTGACCGGTTTGGGCGATGAAGATACGGCGGTTGCCGCGCTCAAAGCGGGGGCGGATGATTATATCGTCAAGCGTGACGGATACATGGAGGAATTGCCGTTGCTGCTGCCCGCCGCGCTGGCGCGTTTCCATGCCAAAGCGAACCGTTACGCGGGGGGCGTGCGGGTGCTGTACGTGGAACACAACGCCGCCGATGCCGACCTGTCGCGGCGGCATCTGGCGCGCCGTGCGCCGCACATCATGCTGGAAGTGGTTCACACCGCCGATGCCGCTCTCGAACTTCTCCCGCTGTCGCCGGTTGACCCCTGCCCGTGGGATGTCCTCCTGCTCGACTATCGGTTGCCGGGGCTGAACGCGCTGGAAACGCTGAAAATCGTCCGCACGGAACGGCGGCTCGGCATTCCGGTGGTGCTGATAACCGGCAAAGGGGATGAAGAGCTGGCGGTGCAAGCCTTGCGGCTCGGCGCAACGGATTATTTGGTCAAGCGCGACGGGTATTTGATGCAACTGCCGCACGCGCTGGAAAACGCCTTCCACTTGGCGCAATTGGAGCGCGAACGCAACGCCCTGCGCAAAAGTGAAGCCCACTATCGCCGCTTTTTTGAAAACGACTTGACCGCCGATTTCGTGCTTGATGTTGACGGTAAACTGCTGGATTGTAACCCTGCCTTCAAACGCCTTTTCGGCTTTGAAACGTGCGAACAGGCGCTCACCACCGATATGACACGCCTGCTGCCTGACCCCTCTCTGATAACGGAAATGATTTCGGAAATCAACGCCCACGGCAAGGTTGAAAGGCACGAATTGGTTTTGCAGAAAATTGACGGTGAACAAATTTTTGTGGTACTGACCGCGTTGGGATATTTTGATGATGCGGGCAATCTGTCTCAGGTGCAGGGGTATCTCTTCGACATCACCGAGCGGAAACACATTGAAGAGCAATTCTACCAATCGCAGAAAATGGAAGCGTTGGGGCATTTGGCGGGCGGCGTGGCGCATGATTTCAACAATCTGCTGGTGCCGATTCTGGGGTATGCCGAAATGGGTATGCGCAGCGATGTTCCCGGCGGGCGATTTTACGCTGATTTCAAGCGGATAAGAGATGCGGCGGAACATGCCGCCGACCTGACCCGTCAGATTCTCGCCTTCAGCCGCCGTCAAGTTCTGGAAATGGCGACCATCAATTTGAACACCGTGGTGAAACGTTTTCACACCATGTTGCAGCGGCTGGTGAGCGAAAATGTCATCCTGCACATGGATTTGGCTGCCGACCTGTACCCCATCAAAGGCGACAAAACCCAGCTTGAGCAAATCCTGCTCAATCTGGTGGTCAACGCCCGCGACGCCATGCCCGATGGCGGCGATTTAATCATCAAAACCGAGAACGTCCGGCTGGATGAAGCCTATTCCACCAGCCACAGCGATGTCCAA
This sequence comes from uncultured Anaerolineaceae bacterium, assembly GCA_964570315.1. Classification (GTDB taxonomy): domain Bacteria; phylum Chloroflexota; class Anaerolineae; order 4572-78; family 4572-78; genus JANTHQ01. The sequence goes on from CAZMXX010000006.1 coordinate 28,604, forward strand.
CCCGGCAATTACGTGCGGTTGGATGTCAGCGACACCGGCTTCGGCATGGATGTGGAAACGCAGAAACACATTTTCGAGCCGTTTTACACCACCAAAGAGCGCGGCGCGGGCACGGGTTTGGGGCTTTCAACCGTATTCGGCATCGTGAAACAGCATGGCGGAAATATTTTGGTCTACAGCGAGCCGGGACACGGCACGAGCTTCAAAATTTATTTGCCCGTTTCGCAAACGGAAGAGCTTGCAGACGTATCGCGTCCGGCTGCCAAAAGCGACCTTTACGGCACGGAGACGGTGCTGGTGGTGGAAGATAATGAAGATGTGCGGCGATTGGTCACCACGGCGGTGGCATCATTCGGCTACCATGTTTTGCAAGCCGCCGACCCCATCGAGGGGATTGCCGTGGCGAAAAACCATGTCAATCACATTGATTTGCTGTTGACCGATGTGATTATGCCCGCCATGAACGGCTACGATTTGCACCGAAAACTCACCGCCATCCAACCGAATTTGCGCGTTTTGTACATGTCCGGCTACACCGATGACATCATTTCGCATCAAAACATGCTGCCCGGCAGCTTCCACTTCGTGCAAAAACCCTTCGATATTGAAAAATTGCTGGTGAAAATCAGAGAGGCGTTATCGAAAAATTAACCCGTCAATTGCCGCCGGCATCGCCCGGCGGTCGAGTTTTCCGGTGGGCGTTTCCGGCAATCGGGGCAAAAAATAAATCTCGCGCGGCGTGTGGAAACGGGGCAACTCGGTTTCCACACTTTTTTTTATGGCGGATAGCGTTTCGACGGGCAAGGGTGTTCCTTCGATGACCGCGACCGGTTTTTGTCCCAGCCGGTCATCGGGGAGCGGAAAGACCGCCACGCGCCGCGCCGACC
>CAZMXX010000007.1:0-28082 GCA_964570315.1 uncultured Anaerolineaceae bacterium
GGGGAAAGCGTAGTTTCAGAAGCTCCCCCGCTTTAGCGGGGAGAGTGCGTCACTAAAGCCAGCAACCCATCATACCAGCCTTCTTTGTCGGGGACATAAATATTGTGGTCGGTGAAGACCATCACGTCCAGTCCGGCGGCTTGCCCGGCGCGAATGAGTTCGCCGTGTGTGCCCGCACCATCGGAATAAACGGTGTGTTGGTGGAAATTGGCAGTATATTCGTATCGTGTCATTTGTCACTCGTTGTTTGGTGGGATAACCAGCACCTGCCCCGGATGCAGCAGGCGGGGGTTGCTGATGATGTCTCGGTTGGCGTTGAAAATTATTGTCCATAGCGAGGCTTTGCCATAGAATTGTTGGGCAATTTTCGATAAGCTATCGCCGGGTTGGACGGTGTATTTCCGAATGACCGGCGCGGGGGGTGTGGGCGGGGTGACGGGCGGTTCGGTCAGTTCGTTTGACAAAAATCGGCGTTTGGCAGCCACCATTGCGCCCAGTTTCATTTTGATTTGCGCCGGTGTGCCGTCAATGTGATCCACCACCAGCGCGCCGTGCAGGCGGAAATTCGCCAGCAATTCCGCGCCGATTGCCCCCACGGCGGTGATGTATTTCCAGCGCCCGGCGACGGTTTCGGGGGTGAAGCTGATGTCGGGCTGGAATTTCCAGATGTATTGCAGGGTGGCGGAAAAGGTGTCGCCGGTATCTGCCGGGACGATGACGTGTTCGCCGGGTTTGGGGGCGGTCGCTTCGGGGGGAAGCGGTGGCACAATGTCGCTGAGTTGTTGGCGCAGGGTGGCGGCATCGAGGTTCAAGCCGGGGCAGGAGGTTTGATTGCCCGCCAACTCGCGATGGACGCGCACATTTTCCACGGGCACGCGATATTTCTGCATCAGATGCGCCGCCAATTCCATCAGCGCCGACCATTGTTCGGGGGTGGGGCGGGTGAAATTATTGGGGATGACCCGGCGGTTGCCGTTGGCATCATAATAGGCGCGGTCGTTGCTGAACCATCCCGAAAGGCAAATGGCGAGATAGTGGTTATTCCAAAACTGTCCGTTTTCCAAGCCCAACTCGTCGGCGGGGTCTTTGAACCCGGCGTGATACGCGGCGATTTTTTCGTCCAGCGCATATTGAATCGTGCCATCGCCGGTGATGACGTAGGTGTATCCGCCGTGAGACCAGCCGCGCACGTTCACGTGGTAGTTGAAAAAAGAGAACGCATCGCCGGTGGGTGCGCCGGTCTGATAATCGGCGGTGGCGGAATGGTGTATCGCAATGCCGAGAATATCGCCATCGCGCTGCCAGTCTTTGTATTCATCGTAATTGGGCATTTGCGCCCGCACATCAATGATGTTCATGGTTTTTAGTCTCAGGTCTCAGGTTCAAAGTTGCACCCGTGTTACATTTTTTGTATTGCGTAAAATCACGAATCACGTTTCACGTTTTGGAAATCAATTCTTCATTTTTCACTGAGAAACACCCATGCCCCGTAGCCGACGACCTGCTCTTTCGAGCCGGCGGTGTCGCCGGAGTTGCGCAAATCCACCCGTTGCACCCGCAGTTTCTTTTGGCGAGCGAGCAGCAGCAAGCCCTGAATGCCCACACGCCCGCAAGCTTGCTCACGGGCGATGGCGGCGGGTTGCAGCGATTCAATCGCCCCGGCGGTGGCGGTATCAACCTTTTGAGCGGTGATATATTGCAGAAAATGACTCAAATCGGAGCTGATGACGATGAGCGTTTCCCGCCCGCCCCACACCGCTTCGAGTACCGCCGCCATTTCCTCCGCCGTGGCATTCCCTGCCGCCAGCGGAATCAGCGAAAATTCACCGAGTACCGTTTGCAAAAAAGGCAGATGGACTTCCAAACTGTGTTCGCGCTGATGCGCCGCCGGAACTGACATAACCTGCGGGAGTTTCAACAGCCGTTCCACCGCCGCCGTGTCAACGGGCACATCGCCCAACGGGGTGGAAAATGCCTCAACTGGGGTGATGGCGATGCCGCGCACGGGCACATAATGCGCGGGTCCCACCAACACCACCCGCGAAATCACATCGCGGGCGGCGGTATCTTCCAGCCAGCGGTAGCCGGTGGCGGCAATCGGTCCCGAATAGATGTACCCCGCATGCGGTACAATTAATGCTTTGGGGATGGCGGTCGGTTCGGTTTCCGCAATATCCAGCATGCCCCGCACCATTTTTCCCAACGTGTCCGGGTCGGCGGGGTAAAATGTGCCGGCGACAGCCGGTTCGCGTGCCATAACCATGGTTTCTCCCGTGTTTCTGGTTCAAAGTTGTATTTCGTATTTCGTGTTGCGTGTTTTACGGAATATGACGCACGGAATACGCAATGACAAATGATGAATCTCACGCTATAATTATACATGAGGACGCGAAAAATGGGAATGTTCAATCAGAAAAGAAATGAGGCGGACAATCTGACGGGCGCACCGGCGCGCTATTGGCATCGGCTGGCAGATGGACGCATTCAGTGTGATGTGTGCCCCCGCTATTGCAAATTGCTCGACGGTCAACGCGGGTTGTGTTTTGTGCGCGCCCGTCGCGGCGATGAAATGGTGTTGACCACTTACGGGCGGTCGAGCGGGTTTTGTGTGGATCCCATCGAAAAAAAGCCATTGAGTCACTTTTTGCCCGGCACGCCCGTGCTGTCTTTCGGCACGGCGGGGTGCAATCTGGCGTGCAAATTCTGCCAGAATTGGGACATCAGCAAATCACGCCAATTCGACACGCTGGCGGATGCCGCCTCGCCCGACGAAATCGCCGCCACTGCTGCACGGCTCGGTTGCCGGAGTGTGGCATTCACGTATAACGACCCGGTCATCTTTTTGGAATACGCGGTGGACACGGCGAAAGCCTGTCATGCGCGGGGCATCAAAACGGTGGCGGTCACGGCGGGCGAAATCTGCCCCGAACCGCGCGCGGAATTTTTCTCGCACATAGATGCCGCCAACGTGGATTTGAAAGCCTTTTCGGAAGAATTTTACGAAAAGATTTGCGGCGGCAAGCTCCAACCCGTACTTGACACGCTGGTTTATCTGCGGCGTGAAACAACGGTTTGGCTGGAAATCACCACCCTGCTCATCCCCGGCGAAAACGATTCCCCCGCCGAAATTGATGCGCTGACACGCTGGATCGCCACCGAACTTGGCGCGGATGTGCCGCTCCATTTTTCAGCCTTCCATCCCGATTGGCAAATGCGTGACCACCCCCGCACCCCGCCGGAAACGTTGACCCGCGCCCGCGCCATCGCGCTGGAAAACGGATTGCACTATGTTTTCACGGGCAACGTGTACGATGAGACGGGCGGCAGCACATACTGCCATCAGTGCGGGCAACGGCTCATCGGGCGGGACTGGTACCGGCTGACGGCGTGGAATCTCACCGCCGATGGCGCGTGCAACCGGTGCGGCGCGGCGGTTGCGGGCGTGTTCGATGCCGAACCGGGGACATGGGGCTCGCGGCGGTTGCCGGTGCGGATGGGCGGGTGAGGAATATGACGACCTCAACAAACCTCTCTCAAACCCTGTGGAAAATTTACAACCGTCCCGAAAAACCGACCCCGTGGGCGACGGGCGGCAATTTGCCGTGGAATGACCCTGCTTTTTCCGAGCGGATGTTGCGCGAGCATTTGGACGAATCGCACGGCGCGGCGTCGCGGGTGGCGAAAGAACGCGCGGCGCAAATCGAATGGTTGTGGCGCAGGTTGGGGCTGACGGCGGGCGCGCGGCTCTTCGATGTGACCTGCGGACCCGGATTGTATGCGGTGGCGTTCGCCCGGCGCGGGTGTGCAGTCACGGGGGTGGATTTCAGCCCCGCGGCGATTGATTATGCCCGCGATTTGGCGCGCGCGGAGGGTGTTTCGGCGCGGTGTGAATTTTTGCGGCAGGATGTGCGGGCGATGCACGACATCGGCGGCGGGTTCGACGGGGCAATTTTGCTGTATGGGCAATTGGCGGTGATGACCCGCGCGGAGGCGCAATCGGTGTTGGCGCAGATTGCCGGAGCGCTCAAACCCGGCGCGCGGTTGGCGGTGGAACTGCTCAATCCGGAACGAGTGGATAAAACCGACAGCACGTGGTGGTTCACCGATGACGGCGGCTTATGGGGCGATGCCCCTTTCATGCATTTGGGGGAACGGTTCTGGCTGGCGGAAGAAAATCTGTCGGTGGAACGCTACCAGATTGTCCGGTTGGAAACGGGGGAGATGGATGAAATTCAGTTGTGCGACCAAGTCTATTCGCCGGAAGAGATGGCGGCAATGATGCGCGCGGCGGGGTTTTCGGCGGTGGAAGTCATCCCCGCGTGGGACGGTCTGTCGCTGTATGATGCGGATGAATGGCTGGTTTACTTGGCGGAACGGTGAAACGAGTTGTGAATGACGAATTGCGAACTACGAATTTTTTAGGAGTACGGGCAAATACCACCGTGCATTTATGCGCCCAAAGTCCCGTCGTCTTGTGGTTTTTATCTGTTGTTTGGGGTCATACACAAATTCATCGTTTGCTGTTCGACGAAATACCACCCAGTGCCAAGTCTCTGTAGATTTATTATAGTTGATTGCAAGAATGGCTATATCAGGGAGTAAATAAAAATCCTTAAATTTCCGTCGTCTTTTGCCAATCGTGATTTTGAAATAACTTCCCAGTTCACGGAGTTCTTTGGTTCCTGTATAAAATTGACCATTTCCATCAAAATCAAATTTCTTGACTGCAATTTCTCTGACGGTTTCATACCGAGTGTTAGCCAACATAGCAATACAGGCTAACCCACATCCGGTTTGGTCACCTTGTTTTATTCTCCGCAAACCTCAATCTCCAGTCACGAATTTCACGTAATACGTTTCACGCATCACGCATCACGTTTCACGCATCACGAATCCCCAATCCCCAACAACCATCATCCCCCATCAAATCGCCAGAATATCCGCGAGGATACCCGCCGCCGTTTCGATGCCGCCTGCGCCCGCGCCGACCAGCGTTACATCTCCGAGCAGGTCGGTGTGGTAGGTGATGGCGTTGGTCGTGCCCATCACCTGCGCCAGCGGGTCGGAGAGGGGGAGCAGTACCGGCTGCACGCCGGCTTCCACATGTCCCCCCTGTTTTTCCACTTGCCCGATGAGCTTCCACCGCTTGCCCGCTGCTTTCGCCGCCGCAATATCATCGGCGGTCAGTTGAGTGATTCCCCGACACGAAATTTCATCTTTGGTCAGCGCACAGCCCATCACCGTGTTGGCGACAATCAGCACTTTTGCCAGCGCGTCGATGCCTTCCACATCGGCGGTGGGGTCGGCTTCCGCATACCCCAGCGCTTGCGCCTGTGCCAGCGCGTCGGCGTAACTTTTCCCCGCTTCCATCTCCGTGAGCATGAAATTCGTCGTGCCGTTCAAAATGCCGCGCATCGCGGTGATTTCGTTGCCCGCCAGCGCACGGCGAGCCAGTCGCAGCGAAGGCGTTCCGGCGGTGACGGTACTTTCAAACAGAAAACGCGCGCCGTTTGCCGCCGCCAGCGCCGATAAATCGGCATACGCCAGCGCCACGGGACCTTTATTGCTCGTCACCACATTTTTGCCGCGTGCCAGCGCCGTGCGGCAGTGGTCGAGCGCGGGTTGTCCGGTATTCATATCGGTATGGCTCACTTCCACCACCGTGTCGGCGTTGCTGTCGCGCGCCAGCGCCAAATTGCTCCAACCGCGTTCCAGCCCCGGCGAATCGGGATACCCGGCAAAGGTACCGTCTTTTTCCAGCGCGGCGAACAGCGCGGCGATGTCCAGCCCGTCGGGATGGTAGAGTGAGCCTTTGCCGGGGGTGGCGACGGCGACAATTTGCAGTCGGATGTGGCGCAGTTGTTTCAAATCGGCTTGTTTGGCGGCGATGATTTTCGCCAGCGCTTGTCCGACGTTTCCAAAACCAATGAGGGCGAGACGGTGGGGGGTGGTTTTCATGGGATGTTCCTTTCTGTTGCAAATGGATAAACGGCGAGCCAGCGCCACATTAATTTGAAAATATGACCGGCGGGCAGGGTGATTTCATCCGGCGGGTAAACCGTTGCGCCGAGATTTTCCAGCCGTTGGGCAAACTGATGCCCGGTGCGGTCGGAGGGGGAAATACCGCCCAGCGCGGCGAACGTCTCGGCGCGGACGAAAATACCGCTGTCCCAATCGTAATGCCGGTGATAACGCATCATCTTCGCCATTTTTGCCGCAAAAGTCCCCAACGGTGCATTAAAATGCAGATGAAAACTGCCGCCGATGGTGGTCGGCAGCAGGGAGAGATTCCGCACAATGGCATCGGTGGCGGTAGGGGGGAAGTGTGCTGGCGGGCAGACGAAAAAAAGCACGTCGCCCGATGCGGCGCGCGCGCCCGCGTTGAGCAGGGTGGGCAGGGATGGTTCGGAGGTGTGGATGGCTTCTGCCGCGAATGATTCCGCCAGCGCGGAAACGTCGGTGGGGGAGACGAGCAGCATTTCCCCGGCGGGTTGGCTCTGCGCGGCGATGCTGCGCACGGTGGCTTCGGTTTCCGGCGTCGGTGCGACAACCGGAATAATGGCTGAAATGTTCATCATCATATCATTTCCGAATGGTTGGTCGTTCCCAAAACAGCAACGCTATTATAGCACGAATATCGGGATTTAAAAACAGTGCCCCCGTGTCGTCGGTTGCGGGACGGCACGGGGGCGGAGAAGAGAGGAGGGAAGGAGAAAGGAATTTATTCGGTGGCGACTATTTCCAGCCCGACCGAATCGAGGATGTCAATTCGTTTGCGCCCAATTTCGATGAGCTGTTGGGATTTGAATTCGTTGAGGGTGAGGGTGGCGGTTTCGCGGTATGTGCCCACCGCGTCCGCCAAGTCCTGATGGGTGTAGCCGTAAACGCGATCGCCCTGCTCGCGGCTCAGATGCAATAGCAGCGATGCCAGCCGCGCGGAGACGCTTTTGAACGCCATATCTTCCAAACGGGCTTCGGCAGTGCGCAAACGGTCTGCCAGAATGTTCATGATGCGCAGTGCCACCAGCGGTTTGCTCAGAATCAACCGTTCCACATCGTGGCGGCTCATCACGCAGAGCAGACAATTTTCCACCGCCTCGGCGAAGGTGTTGTGCATGCCCTGCCCGATGATTGCCATTTCCCCGAAGATGCTGCCCGCTTCGACATTGGCGACCACCAGTTTTTTCCCGTCGGGGGTGAGGCGGTAGAGTTGCACCCGCCCTTTTTTCAGGATGAACAGCACCTCGCTGGTGTCTTCCGCACTGTAGAAAATTTTGCCGCGCCGGCAGGTGCTCATCGTGGTGGTGCGGTCCATTTCCTGCATATCGGCTCGGCTCAACCCCTGAAAGATGTCAACCATATTCAAATAACGGATTTTCTGCGCACTGTCCATCAATCACACTTCTTTCTTTATTCTGATAACCATGCGGCAATATCGTTGTAATCGGGATTGCCCAGCGAGACCACTTTATCGTCCAAAACATAGGTGGGAGTGGCAAAAACGTTGTTGGGGACAGTCACGGCGGGATTGTCCAAGTCTATCACTTCCACCGAAAGATACGGGTAAGTTTGTTGGATGTGGTTGGCAGTGTTGTGTGCTTCGGCGCAGCCGGTGCATTGCGTGCGAATATAAATTTTGAGTTGTGATGTCATAATTATCCTTTGAAGGGGTGGCATCCTCGGTGTATTTTCAGGTAGCAGTGTAACATCCCCGCCGCCGTTTTACCGTAATTTTGATTACATAGCAGATAACCCGGAAATAAATTTCCGGGCTAACAGCCCAAGCCGACTTAAGTCGGCTTAAGTTTTGAGCCTTGAATTTTAATTCGAGGCGAAATCCCGGTACGTTGATGAGCATTGCAACGAATTTTCCTCAATCCCGCCTAAAAGTTGAAACGCACCCGAATATTCTGCAAAGGATGGCGCATCAATTTGATATTTACATCCGATGTGTGTACGATACCCACGATATGGTGTGGCAGACCATGTGACCGAAGTCACGGCAAGGATGACCGTTCTTCTGTATAATTCAAAAAAATAATTGAGGAGTTTTTCATGAGTACCGAGACACACACTTGTTTGAACTGTAATAGCCCCGAAGATAAATCTCCGCTGGTGAGCCTGCGTTTTTCCGGACAACCGCATTGGATTTGCACCCGATGTTTGCCCATCCTCATCCACAAACCTTATTTGCTGGCAGACAAACTCGCCGGCGCAGAGAATTTCCCGGTAACATCCCACGAGGATTAATCCGCCATGAACATGCCACTTCCCAAAGAGCACGGCTCATGGGCGATGTTTTCCCTGCCGCTGGTGATTGGCGCGGCGGTGAGCCAGCAATGGCACGGACGATTGCTGCTGTTGCTGGTGGCGGCGCTGGGGTTCTTTTTGATGCGCTATCCGCTGGCGACGCTGGTGAAAACCCGCCGCCGTCCGTCGCCCGCACGTAAATCGTTGTGGGGATGGTCGGTGGTGTATGGCGCGCTGGCGGCGATTTTTGGCGTCGGGGTGGCGGTGGGATATTCACTGTGGTGGTTGCTGCCGCTCGGTGCGCTGGGAGGCGCGCTGGTGGCGTTTCATCTGTGGTTGGTTTCGCGGCGGCAGGAAATGAGCGCTATCGGCGAATTGTCCGGTATCATCGGGTTGGCAATGGGCGCACCGATGGCATACTATACCGCCACCGGCGCATTCGATGGCACGGCATGGTTGCTGTGGCTCATCAACGCGCTGTATTTCGGCGGGACGGTGTTTTACGTCAAATTGAAAGTGCGCCAGCAACCCCGAAAAGCCCCGCCGGAACAACTTTCGGCGCGGTTGCGAGCGGCACAGGCGTGCCTATCGTATCATAATGGGGTGCTGGTGGTGGTGATTGCGCTGGCAATGCTGGCGATTGCCCCCCCGCTCATCCCGCTCGCGTTTTTGCCGGTGGTATTGAAGGCGTGGGTCGGCGCGTGGAAATGGCAAGACCGAAAATCGTTGAATTTGATGCGGTTGGGTCTGGTTGAGTTGGCGCATTCCACCGTGTTCGCGCTGGTGGTGGTTGCCGCCTTTGTGTTCAGAGGTTCGTAAAAATGAAGTGGAAAACGGGATGGCGGTTCTGCCATCCCGTTTTTTTATTGCAAACTTTTGAAGATGATGCCCCCGATGGCTAAAAGCAAGCCGAACACCACCACCGCCCATTCCCAATTGATACGGGTCAGCGCCGGTGTTTTCGCGCCGCTGGCGGTGGCTTCCGGCGTGAGTTGCATCAATTGGGCGTTGATGGCGGCAACGGATTGCACGCCGATTTTGCGGGCAATTAATTTTCCCCCGTAAAAATACAGCAGTGCCGGCAACCCGAAAATTTTGAACCGGCGCACCACTGCCGAATTTTCATCGGCATTGAGGGTGAAAAATTGCGCCCCGCCGGTGTGCTCGCGGGCGGCGTCTTCAAAGTGGGTTGTCTGCAATTTGCACAGATGACACCACGATGCCCACACGTCAATCACCACCGGCACCGTGGCATCTTGGATGATTTTGTCGAGGGTCTGGTCTGTTATCGGTTCGATTGACACGCTGATGCCTCAAAGATAAAAACCCCACAACTTGGGGGTTTTATCAAAATTTACTCGGTGGGGGAACGGTTATTTTTTGGTTGAAAATTTGAAGATGCCATAAGCGGGGCAGTACCCGACTGCGCCGGTGACCAGCGCGATGATACCCACCACCCCAACGATGATGCCCGCAACGCCGCTCATAACCCAAAAACCGAGCGCAATGAGCGCCAATCCAACCACAAAACGGATGATTCTGTCAAGATTACCTTCGTTTGCCTTCATTAGTTTCCTCCTAAATGAGCTGTAAATTTGATAGTTGCTTTTTAGACGGAAAACCGGCGCAAAGGTTACAAAATCAGCCGGGGTGATTCGACTGCTTCAAAAAAGCGGTTTCCAGTTGGGCGAGCATTGCCCGGCGGCGCACGGGTTTGATGGCAACCCGCCCGTGTTCCTTCAGCAGGGTCACGGTGCGCCGGGTTGTGTCCAGCACCACTTTGCAGTTGTGGCACGTCGCCAAATGTTCCTCCGCTTCGCGGGTCAATTCAACCGCCAAATCGTTGTCAATATAATCTGAAAGATATGTTATCAGGTCGGCGCACTGCATGGCATTTCCTCTCTTTAATGGTTCACCCGTTCTGAAAAATAGGTGGACAGATATTCCCGCAATTGAAGCCGGGCGCGGTGCAACTGCACCTTCACCGCCCCGGTTGAAACGTTCAGGACGGATGCGGTCTCGGCGGTGGACAACCCCTCAATTTCCCGCAGGATGAACGTGGTTTGCAACTTGGCGGGGAGTTGACCGATGGCGGCGCTCAGCACCCGATGCTTCTCGTTTTCGGAGAGCCATTGTTCCGGCGTGTGCGTCCAGTCGATGAAAACGGCGGGCATGATGGGCGCGTCGTCGGCGAAATCATCCGCCAGGGCAGCGGTGGGACGCGCTTTGCGGATGCGGTCAATGCTGAGGTTGGTGGCAACGCGATACAGCCACGTTCCCAGCGACGACCGCTCCTCGAAGCCGTCGAGCTTTTCGATGAGTTTCAAAAATGAATCCTGCACCACACATTCGGCGTCGGCATCGTTTTTGAGGATGTTGAATGCGACCCGGTACAGCTTATCGGCATATTGATTGAACAACGCGGCAAACGCATCGGTGTCGCGTTGGCGCAGGGCGGCAATCAAATGTTGCTCATCAGCCATGGCGTCCTCTCTATTTTGACGGGTGAATCGTTAAAAAGTTACATGCCATTGTACGGAAACGGGAATGTTTGGCGAATGGCGGGCAAAACAAAAAACACAGCACGGGTATCGCGCCCGTGCCGTGCAAAAAATTGAGGTTGAAACTACGCTTCGGCGGTAGCGTCGGTGTCCGCTTTTTTCACTTTGCCGGCGAGCGCGCTCGCCACGTCTTTGATTTTGGCGCTTTGTTCGCTGACGGCGGACATACCTTTTTCCTGAAGTTCGCTCGCCTGCTCCTTTGCCTGCGCCTGAATTTGTTCCGCTTTGGTGCGGGCTTCCACCACGATGTTTTCCGCGCGGGCGCGGGCATCCGAGATGATGGCGTCGGCTTTGGCGCGGGAGTCCGCCAGCGATTCCCCGGCGACGGTGCGCCATTCATCCGATTTTTCCATCAGTTGGGCGCGGGTTTCCTCGCCGCTTTGGGGCGCCATAATCAGCGCAATTGCCGCGCCAATCAGCCCACCGATAACTAATCCGGCAAAAAATTCTCCACCATTTTGTTGATTACTCATATTCTAGCCTCCAAATCTATTTTTGCGTGCGTGGGTTGCGAATGAAAAGGGTTTTTATCACCGCTTTTGCGGCGGAAACGGTACTCAGCACGTTTACCACCGGTTTCACGGCTTCATCACTTACGACGGTTACCCGGCTGTGAACAGTGCGCACGGTGTCGTTGGCGATGGCGGCGGTGTCGTTCGCTTTTTCCAGCAGGGGGGCAATGCGGAATTGCAGAAATTCTATCAAATCGTTCAGTTTCAGGGTCAGATAGACCAGCCCGACCACCAGCACCATCCCCAGCAGGGCGATAATCAACGTGCCCAGCGCGAGCAATATCAGCGAAATATCGCGCAGGACGGCGGCAGTTTCCGGGTTGGCGAATAGAAAGATGGTGATGCCGACGAACAGGGCAATTATCACCACCAGCACCACAATGGCGGCGATGATGGGTCCTTTGCTGGTTGGTTTGGCACTGAATTTGGGTGTTTCGTTTTCCATAACGGATGTACTTCCTTTTTTTGTGTTGTGTGAGTGGCAGAGGCGTTATTGTTTGCGCAGCCAGCGCATCAGATAGAGCGAGAGCCAGCAGACGGCGGTAGCTTCGATGATGTGCAGGGTGCCGATGCTGAAAAATTGCCAATCGAAAATAACGGCAATTGCTTGCCCCAGCCAAAACCCGACGATTCCGGCAATGATGAATATCACCAGTTCTTTGATGGTTTTACCATAAAGCAGGTGAAACATTGCACTGTAGATGCTGCCGATGATAAGTGAAAGGACTGCTGCTGGCGCCATAAAAACTCGCTGAAAGTTACAAATTTACCATTATTGAAATCATATGTGGTTTTGCCGGATTTGTCTAATTGTCAAGGGTAATCCAGCCGCGTTTGAGCGCGTATTTCACAATATCGGCGGTGCTTTTGGCGTTGATTTTGCGCATAATGTTGGCGCGATGCGTTTCGACGGTTTTCACGCTGACCGTCAGCGCGGTGCTGATGTCGCGGGTGGATTGCCCTTCGGCGATGAGTTGCGCCACCTCCCGCTCGCGGGTGGTTAGCTTGAAGGCGCTCTTCTGCGACGGCGCGCGGGAAAGATAATCCTCTATCAAATCTTTGGAAATGGTGGGGCTGAGATATGCCCCCCCCGCCATCACCGCGCGGATGGCGTTCACCACTTCGCTGGCGTCCGCTTGTTTGACGACATATCCGTTCGCGCCCGCTTGCAGCGCTTCGGTCACATAGGCGTGGGTGGCGTGCATGGAAAGAATGATGAGCTTCAGCTCGGCGTACAGATGGTGCATTTGCCGCACGGTTTCAATGCCGTTCAGGTTGGGCATCGAAATGTCCACCACCGCCACATCGGGGCGCAGGGTCTCGACCAGTTGCAGGGCTTCGCGCCCGTCGCCCGCCCCGCCGATGACGCGCATATCCGGCTCGGAGTTGAGCAGGGCTTTCAGCCCTTCTCTCAACACGGCATGATCATCCACCAAAAGAATGTTTATCATTTGTCTTTTGCCATTTGTGATGCGTGAAATGTATTGCCGTTGCGCTTTCAAACATCACGGAACACGTTACACGGAATACAAAATACGTTCTACACCGGCAGCGATACCTCGATTTTTGTACCGTTCCCCGCTTGAGATTCTATTGAAAATTCCCCGCGCAACAAATTGACGCGCTCGCGCATGCCCGCCACCCCCAGCGAGGGGGTGTTCGCCAGCGTCGCCGTATCGAATCCCCGCCCGTCGTCGGTGATGGTGAGCCGCACCCGTCCGTCACGGTGGCGCAGTACAATTTCCACCGATGATGCCTCGGCGTGTTTGCTGATATTCGTCAGCGCCTCCACCACCAGCCGGTACAGGGTGGTTTTCAGTTCAACGGGGAGGGTGGTTTCATCCAGCGCGGTATCCAGCCCGATGGCGAGATTCGCTCGCTGTTCCACCCGGTCGATATACCATTCCAGCGTGGCAATCAGCCCGATGTCATCCAGCATCGCCGGGCGCAATTCGTGCGAGAGGGTGCGCGCTTTTTCCTGCGCCTCTGCCGCCATATCCTGCACCGCCTGCAAACTCGCCGATTGTGGGCTGTTCCGCGCCACCATCGACAGGCTGAAGCGCAGTGCGGTGAGCGTTTGCCCCAACTCGTCGTGAATTTCGTGCGCGATGCGCCGCCGTTCCGCCTCTTCCGCCGAGAGCAACCGCCGCGATACGGTGCGCAAATCGTCAATTGTTTTCTCCAGCGTGGCGACCATCTGATTGAATGCCGACGCCAAAAACCCAAGTTCGTCGTCCCGCTCCAGCACAATCCGGTGCGACAAATCACCCCGGCTGATGCGTTCCGCGCTGGCGTGCAGCACCCGAATCGGTTGCAGCAGCCATTCACTGAAGATGCGGGCGGTGGTGATGGCGAGCGCCAGCGCGAAGAGGAGAATTGCCCCCAAAATGATGAGCAGCGAGCGCAAATTGGCGTTCGCTTCCGCCTGCGGCAGTTCGATGACCACTTGCCACGGGATGCCTTTAATTGCCGCCAGATGCCCCACCACCGTTGTGCCGCGCCAACCGCGATAGGCTTTTTTGCGCGCGATGGCGGATTGCACGGCAGCCATATCGGGCGGATTGTCGGCGGATGGAGTGATGACGGGGTCGCCCCGCCGGTTGATGAGGTACAGATAACCATTTTCGCCCACCGCCAGCGATGCCAGCGGTTGCCAAGCGTCTCCCGCATCCACCACCGTCGCCAGCACGCCGCCGGTGGCAGTGGGCGTGCTGATGACCAGCAGGGGGATGGCGCTTTCTGCGGCGAACAACATGGTGACGGCGGGCGCGCCCTGCTGTGCCGCGTCAAAAATTTCGGTTTGGATGAGTGTTTCCGGCGAAAGCAGCGGTGTGCCGCGCCAGCGGTTGGCGGTTGGACTGCCATCGGCGGAGAAGGTCATCACTCCCAGAATGTGCGACGAATTCAGCAGCGCGGCGGGGGACGCACTATTTTGCTCGATGTGGCGGCGGGTTTCCGCCACCAGCGTGTCCAAATCGGCGGTGATTTGGCTGGCTATCACCCCGATGCGCGGGTCGGATTGCACGGTATCGGGGGGAGTGGTCTGTCCGCTTTGGATGGTGGCAACCAAATCGCCCATTGACTGCGCCAGCCGGTCGGCGGTGGCTTGCTGGGCGAGGTCTGCCGCCCGGCGCTGAATCTGCACGCTGATGAGCACCATCGGCACGCCAACCAGCAACAGCAGGCTCACAATCACCAAACTCAGGGTGATGGTCATCTGCCGTTGGAGGGGGCTATTCCGTTGCGGGGGGGAAGTTTCGGGTTTCAAGGTTTGGATGGTATTGATGAGCAGTGTTCACTCATTTGAATTTTGTGAAATAAGCATCAATTTCCGGGTTCAATGCGATACCGGCGCGTTCAAAACAATCAAGCAGGTCGTTATAGGTATTTTCCCCGCCCAGAAAATCCCACAATTCTTCACCGACCAGCAATTCGCGTTCTGTATCCAGCATGCCTTTCATCGTCCAGCGGCGGTACGGTTTGGGGGCGTATGGATTATACGGGATGGCAATGATAGTGTGAATATTCACTGCGGGATTGCGGGCGAGTTCTGCTGCCGTCCATTCCAGCAACATCCGTTTGAATTTCTCAAAATCACCTTTATTCGGTTTGACGGTTTTCAGGTCGAGCAAAAAGAGTTCGCCGGTCTCTTTTTCCAGCCAAACATCCACGTTTGTCAATTTGACGGCATTCATTTTTCCGGTGTGGCAAACGTTGCGCAGCGTCTCTATCTCACTGATTTTGTCCGGGGGTGTGCCGGTAGTGGCAAGATTATCAATAATGTGCTGAATGGCGCGGTGCGCCGCTTCGCTGATTTGGGGGTGAGGTTTGTGTTGCGATTTCACAACTGCGAATCTGTTTTTTGCCAGCGTGATGGCGACCGGCTCAAAAATACTCACGCCGAAAGTTGTATTCAGCGATTGAATGAAAGAATAGAGTGCCATTCGGTCTTTGCCCAACAGCCGGTAATGGAAGGGCATTGCTTTGGTTTCGGGGCTGTATTTTTTCAGTTTGGCGCGAACTTCTTTCAGGTGAAAAATGATTTCAGCGTAGGCGTTTTTATCTTTTTCAGTCCGGTTCAGCACCGGGCGTTTGAAGCGATTGACAATCTGCATCCCCGCCCGTTGCGCAATTGCCGGGTATAAATTGAATTTATCATTTGCCACTAAAAAAACATCGTAATCATCCGCCAGAAATTGTTTGGCATGACGCAATACTTCCGAAATTCCCTGCACGTATGATTGTTGCGCTTCTTTCCCCTGCCCCCGAAACAGCGGACCAATTTCTCCATCATCGTTGCGGGAGAAACCAAATAATTCATAAGCGTAGGCGTGTTGCTCGTGATAGTTGATGAGTCCAACATACGGGGGACTGGAAAATATTCCCTTGATTTTCTGGTTTGCGACGATTTGCGCCAGCGCAGGATTTTCGCGGGTCAATGCGTCCAAAATGGGGATGGCTCTGGCATCGCCCACCAAACAACTTTGCTGTGTGTCGGTGCGCAGATGGGAAAATTCTTGAACTCGTTTGATGGTATCATCGCTGTATCGTTTCCACCATTGGAGGGTGGAGAAAAGGGGCTTGCAGATTTTCCCGTGTTTGTGGCAATAGTAGGTGGTGTAAACAGGGTCTTTCAATGTGCCCAAGTCGGCGTGGGTGGTGGCGCGACATGAGCGCGCGGTGCGGCTTAAAATAATGGAGAGGAGTGTTTGCGTGGTCGGGTCGGTGATTTCCGTTATCAGCGAACGGAGAAACGCTATCTCACGGCGTGTGGTTGCCAGATACCATTTCCCCAGAAAAGTTTGCTGGTCGGCTTGGGTGATTTTTATATTATATTTTTCAACAAGCCGTTCAAAAGTGGGTAAAAACGCCTGCGCTTTTTCTGCGCCATAGCGTTTCCCGTCAATCTGTTTGTGTCTCACCTTGAATTTATATTCCGGCGAGGGGAAAAACTCGGCATTGAATTTTTGTAATTCAGCGGTCAAGGCTCTTTCAAACTCGGCGATGTTTGTTTCACCGATGAAAGTTTGCAACTTGCGTGTGATGCGGAAGGCTTCAGATTGCACCTGAACAAGGTTATATTGACTAATTTTGGCGTTGCTGATGAAGGCATTGAATGCCGAAATATCAATGCCAATGGCATGGATGCCTAACTCATTGGCTTGCACCAATGTTGTTCCACTGCCACAAAAGGGGTCGAGTACCACATCTCCGGGGTGGAAATACACCTCCCGTTTGAAATTGTCGGTGTGGTTATCCAGAAAGTATTCCACCAGTTGCGGAATGAATTTTCCTTTATATGGATGCAATCGGTGGACGTGTTTGGTGGTTTCTTTCTCTTTGAATTGTTCAAAAGACAGTGCCCAGTTTAAATCTTCCCCCAGACGTTCGCGCCAATTGGTTTCTCTATTCCCCAAAAACGATTGGTAATATTCGATTAAATCTTCTTGGGCAACGCGCGTATCGCCGTTGGCTCTAAATTTGCGGATACGACCGTAGTTAATCAGGTAAGAAATATTGGATGGGGTAACGTTTTTCTGAAGATACCCGCTTGCCCATTCACTTGCTTCTCTGATGCTCATTAAATTAAGGGTGCTGTCCATAATTATACATCCTGCGACACAGGGAGATGTTGTTATTTTAGCGGAGATGTGTGATTTTTGCCAAACTGACCAAGTGTTCTATGGCAGTTGCGAGCTGGTGAACCCTCCCTGCTCATGCTACTCTATTTTGGGGGCGATGACAAGGTTTTGCCCCAAACGACCACGGCTGTTGCAAAGTAAATTTTAAGGTTGATATTTTCCGTGATTTTGCGCTGTAGGGGCGGCTCGCGAGCCGCCCCTACGAATTTTCCCCTGATTTTGACGAAAAATCAACCGTTTTCGGTGGCGTTGTAGGGGCATGCTGTAGCGTGCCCTTACATTTCCACGTCAAAGTATTGTTTGTCAAGCGACTTTGCAACAGCCCTGCCCAAACGGCGCACGTTCAAGCGGTGAATGCGCGGTTATATGGAATCTTTTACGTGAATTTTACTGGAAAATCAATGAAAAAGTTATATACTTGGGATGGCGAGTCAGCTAACCTCGATATTGAATAATTGAAGAGAGCGGTTCATACCCTTCAGCTTTGCCGAAACTACTCCCCCCTTTTGAGCCACTCATGCCTCTCGGTTAGTTGTCACTGTTTTTAAACCGAATCATATGTGAAATTCCATCCCCTCTGAATTGACCTGTATGTTTGCAAGGATGATCATTATGAAAAAAGATGGTTTTTGTCAACGTCTCCGTTGGTGTTTTTTTGTTGCCGGTATTTTTTTGGGCATTTTCATTCTTTGGGGAGGGGTGGGCAGCGTTGCCGTCTATGCCGCTTCGCCCGGTATTACCGTGGATAGCGTGGCGGATACCACCACGTCCGGCGATGGCGCGTGCACCCTCCGCGAGGCGATTGCCAACGCCAACGCCGACGGCGACATCTCCGGCGGCGATTGCGCCCCCGGCAGCGGCGACGACACCATCCGCTTTTCCCCCGCCCTCATCGGGCAGACCATCACCCTCTCCGGGACGGAACTTTTCATCAACAGCAATGTTACAATTGCGGGTCCCGGCGCGAGCCAATTGGCAATCAGCGGAAATAACGCCTCGCGAGTGTTCTATATCGCCGGCGGTACGGTGACAATCAGCGGCATCACCATCCGCGACGGGCGGATTTCCGCCGCCGATGGCGCGGGCATCGCCAACGCGGGAACGCTGACGCTCGACGGGGTGACCGTCAGCGCGAACAGCATCGTTCCCGGAGACATCACGCAGGGGGGCGGTATTTTCAACACCGGCACACTGACCGTCACCCACAGCGCGGTTTTCGGCAATGCGGCGGCGCGTGGCGGCGGCATCGCCAATGTGAGCAGTGGCGCGGCAACCATCATCAACACCACCGTCAGCACCAATACGGCAGAAACTTTCGGCGGCGGGCTGGTAAATGCCGATTCCGGCGTGATGACCCTCAATCACGTCACCGTGGTCAATAATGCCGCCCTTAATTTCAATGGCGGCGGGCTTGAGGTGGAAGGGAATGTCACCCTTCAAAATAGTATCATCGCCAATAATACCGATAAAAGCGGCGCGAACGACTGCAACTATCTGTTCACCCAGCCGGTATCGCAGGGGTATAATTTGGTGGCGGCGACAGGGAACTGCACCACTTTCACCGTCGCCGGTGATGTGACCGGCGTCAACCCGCAACTCGGCGGGCTGACCGACAACGGCGGCGAAACGCAATCGTACATGCCGCTGACGGGGAGCGCGGCGATTGACGCCATTCCGGTGGGGGTGAACGGCTGCAATCCCGCCGCCGGCGCCACCGATGACCAGCGCGGCTATTTGCGGGTGGGGGCGTGCACCATCGGCGCGGTGGAATACGACGGTATTTGGCTGACGATGACCCAAACGGTGAACGACCCGACGCCCGACCCCGCGCAGACCATCACCTACACGGTGGTGGTCAATTTGGCGCCCAGCGGGAACGTCAGCGTGACCGATGGGATGGTTCTCGACACGTTGCCGGCGGGCATCAACTTTGTGGGTTCCATCACCAGTTTCCACGGTAGATTTGGGCAGTATCGCGCCCGCCGTGACTTTGTGGAGCCCATCGCCGTCACCGGCGCGAGCGGCTCGGCGGGGACACCGTTGACGCTGGGGATGGGAATTACCCTTTCCGGCGGAGAGACCATCGCCTTCAAATTCCCCGTCACGGTGAGCATCGGTGTGACGGGCGGCACCACCATCGAAAATACAGCATCCATGACCACCACCGAAGTGGTCGCGCCCGTCGTCGCCTCAACCGTGTTGACGGTGAACAATGTCGCGCCGGTGGCGATGGATGATATGCCGGTGGTGTTGGAAGACAGCGCGAACACGTTCACCGTGCGCGACAACGATTTTGATTTGAATGGGGATATGCTCACCCTGCCAGTGGTGGGCGCGCCCGATAACGGCGGCTCGGCGGTGAAAAACGGGGAGACGATTGATTATGCCCCCGCCGCGAATTTCAACGGCACGGAAGTTTTCAGCTATACCCTCTCGGATGGTGTTTTGAGCGATACCGCCACGGTGACGGTGACGGTCACGCCGGTGAACGATGCCCCATCCTTCACCAAAGGGAGCGACCAATGGCTGCTGCAGACTGCCGGGGCGCAAACCTTTTCCGGCTGGGCGACGGGCATGTCGGCGGGACCGGCGGACGAGTCCGGGCAGGTGTTGGCGTTCAATACGACCACCGACCACCCGGCATTGTTTGCCGCCCAACCCGCCATTGATGCCGCGAGCGGCGATTTGACCTTCACCCCCGTCACCACCATGAGCGGAACCGCCATCGTCACCGTCACCCTGAGCGACGACGGCGGCACGGCAAACGGCGGCGCGGATACCTCCGCCCCGCAGACGTTCACCATCACCATTGTGCCGGGCGATGTTTCCGGCGCGATTGACCCGTCCGCGGGCGGCTCGCTGGTGTATGGCGACGGCACTGTGACCGCCACCGTGACCGCTCCCGGCGGCGCGGTCGGCGCACCCACGACGCTGGTCTTCGATGAAATTACCGCCTCGGCGCACCCTGCCTCCCCCGGTTTTGCTTTTGCCGGGCGATTCTTCACCCTCAGCGCGTATCAAAACCAAGTTTTACAATCGAATTTTACCTTCAGCACGCCCATCACCCTGACGTTGGATTACACCGCCGACGGGGTGCAATTCGCCGATGAAAATTCGCTGGAAGTGCGCTACTGGGATGGTTCGGCGTGGCGCACCGATGGAATCGCCCTCATTTCGCGCGATACGGTCAACCGCCGGGTGACGGTGACGCTGTCCCATCTGACCGAATTTGCGCTGATGGGGCTTTCGCCCATTTTGAATATTGACACCACCGTTGCGGGGTCGGTCAGCCCGGTGGCGGGCGGCACGCTGACCTACACCCTCGTTTTGAGCAATAGCGGCGCACTGACGGCGCACGGGGTGACGATGAGCGATACCCTGCCGTCGGGCGTGAGTTTCGGCGGGTGGGTGCAGCAGGGCGCGGCGATGGTCGCCGGCGATACGGTTTCGTGGGGGGCGGGGGATGTTGTTTCGTTCACTGCCGTCACGGTTGCCTTCACCGCCACCATCACCGATGGGACACAATTTGCGGATAGCGTCATCACCAACACCGCCCGGTTCACGTCCACGGATGCGGGGTCGGGCGCGAGTGCGGCGACGGTCGCCGTGGGGAGTATCAGTCGGGTTTATTTGCCGTTGATTTTGAAGTAGTTTTCAGTTTTCAGCAGTCAGGGGTCGGTTTTCAGTCTTCGGTGGTCGGTTTTCAGCATAAAAACCGATAACCGATAACTGAAAACTAATTACCAAAAGAGGTAAAAATTATGAATCGCCAGCAAAAGCGGATAATTGCATCAGGTATCGGTTTGATTTTGGGTTTGGTTGTGGGACTGGGCTGGTTGTGGCAGTTGCAAACTGCGCCGCCCGCACCGACAGAAACCAATCCCCTGCAATCGGCGTGGGATTTCAGCCAGACGGTGGGGACGTATACCTTCCGCGTTGAAGCGCGGCAAACGATGATTCCGCGTCCGCTGCCGTCCATGATTGGGCGAACCGGCACTCTTGTTGACCTGCACATCGAAGGGGATGTCAACCTGCCCGATGAAACCAAACTGACCATGAGTGTGGAAGGGGCGGGTTTGAATTCCACCCCGGTTTCGCTGGTGCAAAACGGTACGCAAACGTATCTGTTGAAAAATGGCGAAAAGACCCCCCTCAGCAACAACCCGGCGGCGATTGCCTCCCCCACCGGGGATTATCTGAGCTATCTGGCGGCGGCGGAGAATATCCAACCCTGTGCGGTGGATGGTGCGCCCCTGCCGGGGACATCCGCCTGCTACACCTATCGCATCAACGGGCAAAAATACGCGGCATATGTGCGCGATAAAATCAAAGCGGAACTGGATGCGAATCCGGCGCTGCTGCCCCCCGGCGTGCAAGCCAACCCGAAAGTGTCGCCGGAACTGATGAAGATGAGCGGGCAGGGCAAAGTCTGGCTCGATGCCGACAATCTGCCGGTGCGCATGACGGTCGATATGATGATGCCGGAAATTGACCCGGCGTATGATGCCAAAGTGAAGATGGTCATTGATTATACCTTTGATGCGGCGGCGGTTGAACAGGCGAAAGAAATTGCCGCCCGGGCGCAGTTTCCCGGCATTGGGCACGGTGCATTGCCCGATGTGTCCGGCTTTTTGATGTTCGGGATAGCGTTGATTCCCTTCGGACTGCTGGTGATTTTCCAGCGGCGACGCTGGATGTACAGCCTCGTCGTGACGGGGGTCATCTTCAGCATGGTATCGGTGCCGCTGGTGCAAGCTGCCTCCTACACCCGCTTTTTTGAACGGCAGGCGCAAGCCGCCGATGCCTCGCAGGTCTTTGCCGCCGCCATCAGTCCGCCGGCGGTGGAACCGGCGTCGCCCCCTGCCGCGCCGGTGCAGCCGCTTTCCCCGCGCGAGCAGATGCAACTCGCCGCGCAGTCTTTCCCGGATACCTATTGCGGCAAAGGCGGCAACGGCGACACCGATGGCGACGGACTATCGGATGCCGCCGAATACTGCCTCGGCACAGACCCGAAATCGTTGGACACCGATTACGATTTGATACCCGATGATGCGGAAGTGAATGGGGCGCAGATACCGGTGATAAAAAACGGAACGACCATCACCGAAACATGGTACACCGACCCCACAAATCCGGACAGCAACGGCGACGGTCGCACTGACCAAGACGAATGGGCGATGTCAGACGGCGGCGCGTCACTCAACTGGGATTTGGATGAAGACGGCGTGCCAAACCTGTGGGACTTCGATGATGATGGCGACGGTGTGCCGGACGCGCGTGATATTTCGCCGGTATCGTACACCTCGTTCATCACCACCACCAAAACCGCCACCGATACTTTTTTCAACTTGACCAACAGCTACGATGGTTACGTTTACGTGGATTTGCAAATTCAGCCGAAGGACAAAGACCATCTGCGCTATGGAACGACCCCGTTGGATTGGGGGTACGACAAACAAGGGCAGATGCAGGACCACAATAGTTCAACTGATGACCTTCAGCTCGTTCCGGTGCTGTCTGTGCAGACCAATGTGGTTCCTGACAGCGACTTGGCGCAAAAATATAGTGTCACCGTCCTGAAAGACACCGACGGTGACGGTTATCGTGAGATGACCATTCCCTTGGGCATAGTGGGCGACAATGGCGCCAGTGTGGAAGCATTCTCTGCGCGAGTTGTGTATGGTCCCACCGCGCTGAAAAATTTGAATGCCAAAGGAGTGGTTTGGAAAGATGCCCGTCTCATATGGACGGTGCAGGGCAAAATAGATACTGAAAATAAAGACGGTAAAGTTACCGAAAAAACATCCGTATTGCAAACCTATGTTGAATCCGCTTTCCGTGTGACCGGTATGAGCGTGACCAAAAGCGGTCCTGTGCGTGCCGCCATTTTGGGCACGCCCAATTCTCCCAATGATGACCGCCAATTGTTCCAATTGCTCTTTGGGTTGAGCAGTACCTTTTTAACTCACCAACAACCCGATTTGGATGAAATCAAAACCCGCTTCAGCGGAACTAACACCCCCATCGAACAAAAATGGGGCGTGACCACCACCGTTGCCATTGATTTGCCCACCACCCCGGATGCGCATCAGGATGCGGGTATCGCCGCCCTCAACGAGCGAATTGATACATTTATTAGCGACCACTATTCCAACATCACCAACACCGTCATCATCGCCAGTGAAAGCAGCAGCGGCGGGCAGAACATGGATGCTTTTGTCACCGCAAAAACGCCCGTGCAAATTTCGTCGAAGTTGGCAATTAATTTGAATGATATTTCACTGGCTACGCAACGCACACTGAGCCTCAATATGCGCAAGGGTTTCCGTCCCCTGCTGGACAATGAATTGGCAGTTGAGGCGATGAATCGGAACCGCACCGCCATTGAAACTGCGGTCTCGGATTTGAATGACCAATATCCGGGCATAACCGCCTCCCAACTTTTAGCCCTGACGGTGGCAACATATGCGACTTGGGAGGGAGGCATTTCTCGCGTTTTGACGCTGGACGGAAAAACGACCGTGTCAACCGTTCAATCGGATGCGGATGTATACAAACGAGTGCTGACAGAACCGCGTGACCGCTACCAAGATCCGGCAAATATCCGCACGTTGCCCGGCTATTTGGTGGAAGTCGGGCGTTTGGGGCGTGAAGGTGGCGGGTTGAGCTTCAGTGGCAGCGCTGTTTGGCAATATTTGCACGCCAACGCCACAGAAGCGGACACCATCGGATTTACATTTGGGACGGTAAAATTCTTCACCAAGCTTGACGCTGCGATAAAGAACGCGGCATACCAGGGAAATTCAACAAATACGTCCCGTATTTCCAATGACCAATGGGCGAAAATAAAATCTCAATCAACGTTCTCTCGAAAAATTTCATATTCAGTCAAAGCCACCAGCATGCGTGCGGTAGCAAAGGTTATCGGGAAACTCAAAAATATTTACGGCACCGGCTTAACCGTCAAAGACGCGGTTGAGAATTCTTACAAAGGATTTAAGAATGCGCTCGGGTTGCTAAAAAAGACCGGAAAAACAGCAGGGCGAGCATTGGAGGCATCGTCCGCCGCGACCAAAGCGGCAAAATCACTCAGCGGCATGCAACAATTTGGAGAAAATTTGAAGGGCAAGTTCGGCTTGGCGACACTTGCGCTGGATATAGTTTTTTCCGTTGGGATGTTTGTGGCTGCCGGGGATTTTTCCGCGAAGGCATTTGCCATGCTGGCGGCTCAAATCATTTTTGCCGTTATAATGTTCCTGGTTAGCTCCATCCCCCCGTGGATTGGAACCGTCATCGCTCTTATTGTGGGGCTGATTGACTTATTCCTGTGGATATTCGGCTCGGAGTTTTCCATATCCGGCTGGGTGACGGAGAAAATCGCGGCAACATTCTATAATGAAATCCCCCTGACCAAACTGGGCACTTTTACCCTGCTGGGACGCGGAATGACACTGGTTAATCCTGACTTGGGATATGTGACCGGCAATCGGCTGGTGTTCACTGATACATTTTCAGGAAGTATTCAAATTGTCACCGATACATTGGATTCTTCCGCCCAGTGGAGTTATGCGGTAAATCCAATAAGCCTTTTCATGCGCCTTGCGACGCCCAATTCAACATTGCTGCAACAAAGCTGGATTTGCGGTACGTTTCTCATACCGAAAAAGAATTTCACTTGGGCTGACAAGGGATTAAATGCAGCCGGTAATGCTTGTCCGCCCAAACACCCCAACTATTTTAAGAACATACCGGTGTTTGGGGTGAATGAATGGTCATATCAAAATCCGATGACGCTCACCCTGAAATTCCCGGAAGCCCGGAGTAATGTCAGGATACCCTTGCAACTGAGAGTCACCGCGCAAACGCTCAACCAAAAAACAGGGTTTTTTGGCAACGGGTACAAAACACAAACGCTCACCCTGCCCGATGACATGCCCGACAAAGATAAAAAGAACATGCCGCCGCAGGATATTTATCTGGATATTCTGCCCGCAACTCTGGATGGTTTGTGGACATGGAGCGATGCACTTATTGTCAACCGTGACCCGGACGGCGACGGGATGACCATCGAGGACGAAATCACCGCCCGATTGGGGGCAAATGCCTACAAGGAAATCCACGACTACATTTCGTCAAATGATTTTGATGTTACAAGATTTTTGGCGCACTGGGATGAAAATGAAACTATTCCCTTTGTGAACATCACCACACAATATATTTGCGCGATGCACGCTGAATGGGCAAGTTTGTGCGATGCCAACAGTTCCCCCTTCTGGCTGACGTGGGACAGCGACGGCGACGGGCTTTCCGACAAGTTTGAATATGACAATAGCGGCACACTCGGTACGGATGCCACCAAATACGACACCGACGGCGACGGGCTGAGCGACGGCTTGGAATTCGCCATTGGAACCAGCATTAAAGACAAAGACTCCGATGCCGACGGGTTGACCGATGCGCAGGAAGTCTATCACGTTAGTGACGGGCAATTGACCGGCGGCTGGGTCATTTCTGTGACCAAAGTCGGTGAATTTACCCCTTCTGTTCCCGTCCGCGTTTTCTCCGACCCCCTGCAAAAAGATACCGACGGCGACGGCATCCCCGATGGCGCTGAAAAATCGCTCGGAACCAGCCCCAAAGCCTTCAATCGCGCGCCGAAAATCCGCCTCACCGCCGACCCGGTGAACACCAGCCCCGACGGCGTGACCGCAATGTATCTCAAACCGGGCGACTTCTACACCCTCACCGTCAATATTGATGTTTTCCCCCCCTTCACCACATCCGAGACGTTGTCGCTGCAATTGCCGACGAATGTCCTCAGCCCTGAAGCCCAAACGCCCGGATTGAGCGGCTCACGCGGTATTCCCAATATCGGCGATACGGATACCCCGACATGGTCGTTTGCCAATCAGGTGTTGCAGCCGGGCTATTATGAATATGGAATCAGCAAAGGGTACGCCGCCTATCTGACCGCCTCCGATGTGGGCACGGCGACACTGACCCTCCCCTTCCGCGACAACAAGCTGGAAGATTCGCAACGCATTGTGGTGGACGCGGAACGCCCCACGTTCAGTATGCTCAAACCCCGCACCGGACAACTCATCGGCGGCGGTGTGACCGATTATGTGATTGGCGGCTATTCCGGTGATGCGACCACTTGGGTTGACCGGATCAAGATGAACATCCCCGGTATCGGCTGGCAAACGGTGGCGACGCGCGACGCGGGCGACAGCCTCAGCCCGTGGTCGTACACATGGAATCTGCCGTCCGATGGCGTTTATACGCTGCAAGGCTTCTCCACCGACTTTGTGGGGAATGATTCATACGCCGGTTCGGTGGAGGTGATGGTGGACAATACTGCTCCCTCCGTCACCGTGAATTTGACGGATGGCACGGTGTACGGACCTCCGCAAGGGAGCGATGTCATCACCATCACCCTGAACGGAACCGCCAGTGACAATTATTCCGGGCTGACGCGGGTGCAAATCAGCACCGATGATGGTCCGTGGCGGGAAGTGTGGCGGTTGGAAGATGCCACCCCCACCAATACCACCTATTCGACTTTCAGCAGTAATTTTGCGAACATTCCCACCGGCGCGACGTGGAATGCGGTGTGGACGCTGCCGAATATCAAGAGCGTGCAGGGGTATCACAGTTTGCGCATCCGCGCCTTTGATAAAGCGGGCAACTGGCCCCAATACACCGAACGGAACATCATTGTGGACGTGTTGCCGCCCACCAGCGAGCTGACCAACCGCGCCTATCTCTACAACCCGCCGAACATTCCGGTGAATGTGTCGCGCACGTTTGACGGCGTGGCGAACGATGTGGGCAACGTGCCCCAACCTTCCCGCCCCGCCGAGTTGGCGGGCACGCTGGACGCGCTGAACGATGCCACCATCTGGCTCGGCTTCGATTCCATCGCTGAAGATGATGGCGGCGTGAATGTGCAGTGGATTGGCGATTTCAACGGCGATCGCCGCAAAGACCTGCTGGTCGGTTTGCCTGCCGCCGCCGGTGGCGACGGGCGCGTCACGGTTGTCTACGGGCGCGCCGGTGATTGGCCCGTGCCCAACGTGCGGGAACTGCTGGCGGACAGCCAAACGTCGTTTGTGGGGCTTCCCGGCGCGGGAATCGGTTTGAACGCCATGCCCGCCGGGGACTTCAACGGCGACGGACGGGCAGACCTGCTCGTCGGCGACCCGGCGAACAATCGGGTGTTCCTGATATTCGGGCAGCCGGTTTATATAGGCAAAAATGTGCCGCTGAATGGCACAAACAAGCGAATGTGGGTGGTGCTGACCCCGCCCGCGGGCGAACAAATCGGTAATGTAGTTGCGCCCGCCGGGGATGTGAACGGCGACGGTTACGCCGATATTTTCATCGGCACGACGGGGGCATCCGGCAATTCGTATCTGGTTGGGGGCGAATCCGTCCCCGCTTGGGCAACGATGCCGCTCGACAAATATTCGATGCTGAAAATCAGCAGCACCCCGAATGCCAAATTGTCGGTGGCGGGTGATTTGGACGGCGACTTCCGCGACGAATTTGCCGTCAGCACGGGCAATACCGTCTACCTCTTCCGGGGGAGCGGTACATATGCGCCGCAAGCAGGGGCGTGGCTTTCCACGAGCAACGCCGTGGCAACCTTTGCCAGCGCCGATGCCCTGCCGCAGATTGCCGCGCTCGGTGATGTGAACGGCGACAATAAAGACGATTTCATCTACACCGACGGCAGCAACCAGCACGTGGTTTTCGGCGATGCCAATTTGAGCGATGGCACATGGACGACCAAAGATTACGCCTTCGGCGCGGGCTTTGTGGCGGCGGCGGGCGATGTGGATGTGGACGGGCTGAATGATATTCTGATTGGCGGCGGTTCGACGGCGTACCTGATTTTGGGCAGTGCCACCGGTTTGGGGGGCGCAAAAGCGACCATCAATGGGGTGGCTGCGGCGGCTTCGGCGCCCTTCGCCATCAATGCCGACTTGAACAGCGACGCCTCCTCTGACCTGCTGCTCATCCCGACATCCGGCGGCGCGCAGGCGGACGACCAACTTTCGGACGCGCAAAAACCGGCTATCCCCCCGATGTGGGTTCCGCACCCCAACCCGCCG
>CAZMXX010000008.1:0-24646 GCA_964570315.1 uncultured Anaerolineaceae bacterium
GGGCATAACATGCTCCTTCGGAAACTTTCACAACTTAACAGAAGTATAGCATAAACTTTAAAACGAATCAATGACAGTTTTGGAAAATTTCCGTTTGACATTCCGCCCCGATTGTGCTAAAGTGTTCGCAATAAAACAGTTTCGAGCCGAGAAGCTCTCATCAATTCCGCACAATTTGTGCGCGGATTTTTGGGGGCTTTTTTCTTTGGCAAAATTTTTTCACACAGGGAGATGAAAAATGGCAAAAACACCGGCAGATATTTTGAACATGGCAAAAGATGTAAAATTCATTGACTTCCGTTTCACCGATTTGATTGGCACATGGCAGCACTTCAGCGTGCCCGCCGGCATGGTTGATGAAGACGTCTTCGACGAGGGGCTGGGTTTCGACGGCTCATCGGTGCGGGGATTTCAGGACATTCACGAATCGGATATGATTCTCATCCCCGACCCCAACACCGCCTTCGTTGACCCCGTGCTGAACGTGCCGACGCTGGCAATCATCTGCGACATCTTCGACCCCATCACCCGCCAGCCGTACAGCCGCGACCCGCGCTACATCGCCAAAAAAGCGGAGGCATATCTCAAGCAAACCGGACTCGCCGACATAAGCTATTGGGGACCCGAAGCGGAATTTTTCCTGTTCAACGATGTGCGCTACAGCAGCGGCACAAACGCCGCCTATTACCACATCGACAGTCAGGAAGCGTGGTGGAACAGCGGGAAAGATTTGGGACCCAACTTCGGGGGGCAGATTCCCGCCAAACGCGGATATTTCCCCACCCCGCCCGCCGACCAGTTGCAGGATGTGCGCAGCGAAATCGTGCTGGCGCTCGAAGCCGCCGGGGTGGCGGTGGAATTGCATCACCATGAAGTTGCCACCGCCGGGCAATCGGAAATTGATTTGCGTTTCGACACCCTCACCCGCATGGCAGACCAGATTATGATTTACAAATATATCGTCAAAAATGTGGCGCGGAAATTCGGTTTGACCGCCACTTTTATGCCCAAACCCCTGTTCGGCGACAACGGCAGCGGGATGCACGTGCATCAAAGTTTGTGGAAAGGGGATAAAAACATTTTTTACGATGAAGTCGGCTACGCCCAACTTTCAGACACCGCGAAATATTACATCGGGGGATTGTTGAATCACGGGGCATCAATTTTGGCATTCGCCGCACCGACCACCAATTCGTACAAGCGGCTGGTTCCCGGTTATGAAGCCCCGGTGAACCTCGCCTTCAGCCAGCGCAACCGTTCCGCCATCTGCCGCATCCCCGTTTATTCCAGCAGCCCGAAAGCCAAACGGGTGGAGTTCCGCGCCCCCGACCCCAGCGCCAACCCGTACCTCGCCTTTGCCGCGCTGTTGATGGCGGGGCTGGAGGGCGTCCAATCCCAAACCGACCCCGGCTTGCCGATGGATGTTGATTTGTACGACCTGCCGCCGGAGGAATTTGCCAAAGTGAAACAGGTTCCCGATTCGCTGGCAAAAGTGCTGAACGTGCTGGAAAAAGACCACAGCTATTTGCTGGCGGGCGATGTTTTCACCCCCGACGTGCTGGAAAACTGGATTGGCTATAAACGCACCGCCGAAATCGATGCCGTGCGCATGCGCCCCCATCCGTATGAATTCTCGCTGTATTTTGATATTTAACCGGACAAACAAAAATCGGGGCACGATGGATTTATCGTGCCCCGATGCTCGAATCATCTTTTATGGCGTCGCTTCGGCGGGAATTTGCGGCGAATGGGCAAACACCGGCGCGGAGAACGCCCGAATACTGTACCCCAGCACGGCGACGAAGCCCCAAGCCAAGCCCACCAAAATCCCCAAATCAATGATGCCCCGCCACGGCGGCGGCAGAAATCGCACCAGCACAATCAGCCCGACCATGCCGACGGTCATCCCATAGGTGACAATTTTTTTCCGTTTCAGAATGTGGAAATAGCCCATACAAAACAGCGGGGCGAAGATTGTCCACCAGACGTTCCCGCCGTTTGATGCCAGATATTTGGCGCGCGCGGCGACGCGGGGCGCAAACCCGCGCTGAAATCCCCGATACCCTTTAAAATACGCCACAAATGGCGTGTTCAACACCAGTATCCCCCAGTGATACCACGCCAGCTCCTGCGAAAATGTGTCGAGCGCGGGCGGGGTCAGTTTCAGCACCGCATACCCCAACAGCAACAGCACGCCCCCCACACCCCACAACGCACGTATCAATCCCATAAATCATTCCTTTCGAGTGAAAATTTCAGAGATATGATACCGCATCGTCGGCAAACATTCAACTTTCCCCTCGCTTCCTTTTCGATATAATAGAGATATGGTCGCACAACAATTTACCCCAACCGACTGCCGTCATCTGTTGGAAGAACCCGATGAAGCCACCATTGCCGCCGCGTTGAGCCCGCACGGTTTTTCCGACCCGCTCGCCGCGTGGAAACGCCTGCGATTTTTGGCGCACGCCGC
Organism: uncultured Anaerolineaceae bacterium; assembly: GCA_964570315.1. Lineage (GTDB taxonomy): Bacteria > Chloroflexota > Anaerolineae > 4572-78 > 4572-78 > JANTHQ01. Next base: position 2,474 of record CAZMXX010000008.1, read on the forward strand.
GCCCCGCCCCTGTGAATTCATCGCCGCGCTGGTAGACCGACTTTCGCACACGGTGACCCCCCATCGGGTGCTGACGAATCTGCACCGGCTGGCGAAGAATTTCCCCGACAGCGCGGAATTTTCGCGCACGCTGGCGGATAATCCCCGCGCCGTTGATATTTTGGTCACGGTGATGGGCGGCAGTCAGTTTTTAACCGAGATTCTGCTACGCACGCCGAGCTATTTTGCGCAGTTGATGGCGCATCACAATTTGGCGCAGGTGAAAACCCGCGCCGATTTTTCCGCGCGCATCGCCGAGGAACTTGCCCCCTGTAACACGCCGGAAGCCCGGCTCGATGCGCTGCGCCGGTTTCAGCGCTGGCAGTTGCTGCGCATCGGCACGTGCGATTTGCTCGGTCTGTTCGATATGCCCACCGTCACCACCCAACTCTCCCGGCTGGCAGACGCGCTGGTACAAGCCGGATTGCGTCTCGCCGCGCAGCACACCCATATCTCCCCCACCGGTTTCACGGTGCTGGGCATGGGCAAGCTCGGCGGAGAAGAATTGAATTACAGTTCCGACATCGACCTGCTTTTTTTGAGCGCAGGGGCGGACGGACGCTACCAACGGCTGGGCAAACGGCTGATTGATGTGCTGACCCGCGTCACGGCGGAGGGATTTTTGTACCGGGTGGATATGCGTCTGCGCCCGTGGGGACGGTCAGGGGCGCTGGTTTCCTCCGTGGCGGCGCACCTGACCTATTTGAGCCGCGACGCGCAACTCTGGGAAAAGCAGGCGCTGCTCAAAGCCCGCCCCATTGCCGGTGATGTGGCGCTGGGGGAATCGTTTTTGGCGCAGGCGGAACCGATAATTTTCGCCACTGATGCCGCCACGGTGCAAACCGATGTCCGCGCCATGAAAACCCGCATCGAATCGCATTTGCGGAAAAAAGGACGCGGCTGGGGGGAAGTGAAGCTCGGCGCGGGGTCTATCCGCGACATCGAATTTCTGGCTCAATATTTGCAGTTGGCGCACGGCGATACCCACCCGCAGGTGCGCGGACGGAACACCCTGCAAGCCCTCGCCCGGCTGGCAACCCACGGTTTCATCACTGCGGATGAACACCGCGTGCTTTCGGAAGGCTACACGTTTCTGCGCTCGGTGGAACATTGGCTGCAAATGATGCACAATCGGCAAACGCACACCCTCCCCACCGACCCGCACGAGTTGACCCATTTGGCGCAGCGGCTGGGTTTTTCCGGCGAGAATATCGGCGAAAATCTGGTGGAACGCTATTCGCGCCACACCGCCGCCATTCGGGCGGTGTACCGGCATCACTTCTTCCCGGACGATGAACCCGACGCGCCGAAAAATACTTTGCCGGTGGTGCGGAAGCATTTGGCGCGTCTCGCCCCGGCTTATGCCACTGTTTTCACTGAAGCGGACATCATTCGGCACGCCGCGCTGGCGGAAAAACTTTCGCCCCCCGACCGGCTGGCGGTGGTGGACGCGCAACCGCTGACCGAAGGACGCTGGCAAATTACGGTGGTGGCGTATGATTATCAGGGCGAATTGTCGTTGATTTGCGGGCTATTTTTCGCCCACGGATTCAATATTCACGCCGGGCATGTGTTCACCTACCGTCCCCCCGCCAACCGCACCCCGCGCACCGACGACGGGCGACGGAAGATTGTGGATGTGTTCGTGGTCAGTCCCACCGCCGATACCCCAGCGCCGGAAAACGTGTGGGCGGCATACGCCGACGATTTGCAATCGTTGTTGCAGGAATTGGAGAGCGGCAATCAAACCGGCGCGCAGGGCAAATTGATAGCGCGGCTCGGCAAGTTGTACCATCAGGCGCGCTCGGATGTGCCCACGGTTTACCCCATTGATATTGATATTGACAACACCGGCGAGCCGCAGCGCACGATTTTGCGCATCGACACGGTGGACACGCTGGGATTTTTGTATGAACTGACCAACGCGCTGGCGCTGGCGGGCGTGCACATCACGCGGGTTTCCATCGGCACGGCGGGCAATCGGGTGTCGGATGAGTTGCACATCACCGATGCCGACGGCAAGAAAATCACCCACCCCGACCGGCTGCGGGAACTCCGCGCCACTATCGTGCTGACCAAACATTTCACCCACCTGCTCCCCCGTTCGCCGAACCCCACCGCCGCGCTGATACACTTCCAGCAATTTTTGAGCCGGTTGTTCGACCATCCCGGCTGGACGGATGAACTGGTCTCGCTGGAGCAACCGCGCGTGCTGGCGGCGCTGGCGCAATTGCTGGGCGTGAGCGATTTTCTGTGGACGGATTTTCTGCGCATGCAGTATGAAAATCTTTTCCCCGTCCTGCGCAATTCGGCGGAGCTGGGGGCACACAAATCGAAGGACGTGCTGCGGGCAGAGCTGTCATCGCTATTAATGGCAGAGCCGGATGATGAAGCCCGCATTGCGGCGCTGAATGCGTTCAAAGACCGCGAGATGTTCCGCATTGATATGCGCCACATTTTGCGCTACATCACCGTATCGGGGCAATTTTCGGCGGAACTGACCGAGCTGGCGGAAGTGGTGGTCTCGGCGGCATTTGCGCTGGGTTGGGATGCGCTCACGGCGCGACACGGCAATCCGTTGCTGGCAGACGGCTCGCGCTGTCCGGTGAGCATTTGCGCGCTGGGGAAATGCGGCGGGCGCGAATTGGGTTTTGCCTCGGATATTGAATTGATGGTGCTGTATGCGGGCAACGGGCACACCGACGGCGCGGCTCGCATTTCCACCGCTGAGTTTTTTGAACGGCTGGTACAATATTTGCTCAACGCCATCCGGGCAAAACGGGAGGGGATTTTCGAGCTTGATTTGCGTTTGCGCCCATACGGCAATTCAGGCGCGATGGCGGTGTCATTCGAGGCATTTGAGCGCTATTATGCCCCGCACGGCGAAGCGTGGGCATACGAGCGGCAATCGCTGGTGAAGCTGCGCCCCATCGCCGGGGATGCCGCCTTCGGCGAGCAAATCGTCGCGCGGCGGGATGCCTTTGTCTACACCGGCGAACCCTTCGACGTGGCGGCAATGCGCGGCATGCGCGAGCGGCAGGTGCGGCATTGGGTCGTCCCCGGCACGGTGAACGCCAAACTCAGCCCCGGCGGGCTGGTGGACGTGGAATATCTGGTGCAGGGTTTGCAGATTGAACACGGCGCGACCAACCCATACCTGCGCACCACCAACACCCGCGAGGCGATGACCCGGCTGGCGGAAGTGGGGCTGCTGCGCCATGACGATTTCGATCCGTTGCTGGCGGCGCACAAATTCCTGCGGCGGCTCATCAACGCCCTGCGGATGGTTCACGGCAACGCCCGCGACCTCACCGTCCCCCCCGCCGACAGCGAGGAATTTGCATTTTTGGCGCGTCGTCTGCATTATGGCGACAATGTGGCACAATTGCAGGCGGATTTATCGGCACACATGCAGCACGTGCAGGAAATCAACGCCCGGCTGTTGGGGTAAAGCAATGCAAAATTCAAAGTGCAAAATTCAAAACCCATTTTCCACTTTTCACTTTTCACTTTTCATTGCGGCAGTTTTGCTGCCCCTCCCCCTGCTGACCAGCCCCCTGCACCATGATGAAGCGCTGTATGCCGGGTGGGCGCGGCTCATCGCCGGGGGGATTGACCCCATGCTGAACACTGTGCCGGTGGACAAGCCGCCGCTCTTCATCTACACCCTCGCCGGGTTTTTCAAACTGTTTGGGGTGGGGGATGTCGTTGCCCGCATGCCATCACTGCTGGCGCATGTCGCCACCCTGTGGCTGGTATATCGGGTGGGCGCGGAATTATACCGTCCCGCCGTCGGATTAATTGCCGCCCTGCTCTTGGCGCTCTCGCCGTTTGCGGTACTCTTCGCCCCCACCATCCTCACCGACCCGTTGATGGTTGCGCTGGCGATGGCATCGCTGCTGGCGGCGGTGCGCGGGAAATCGGTGTGGGCGGGCGTGTGGCTCGCGCTCGCCGTGGCAACCAAACAGCAGGGCATCTTCTTTCTGCCGTTGACACTGGCTTTTTTGGTGATCCACCCCCTCCCCAGCCCCCTGTGCCCCGTAATGGGGTATCCCCCTGCCAGGGGAAGGGAGTCACCACAGGTGGCGGGAGGGGGTAGAAAAATTCTCCCCTTCTTCCTCACCCTCGCCATCGGGCTGGCGCTGCCGCTGGTGTGGGACATGAACCGAACCTATCGCCCCGGCTTTTGGCTGCAATCATCCCTCAGCTACGGGCAGGTGAGCCTCACCGTGGGGCATTTCGGCGAGCGGCTGGCGGGGTTTCTGAACCTGCTGGGGTTCGCCACCGCCACCCCCGCGCTGAACATCGCTTTCGCGGCGGGGCTGGTGATACTGCTGGCAACATCGCATTGGCGGCAGCACGCCCGCACCGATTGGCTGTTGGCGGGATTCTCGGCGGGGTTTGTGGGCTTGCACGCGCTCTTCACCTTCCAAATTTGGGATAGATATATGCTCGGATTGATGCCCCTGCTGGCGCTCCTCGCCGCACGGGTGATATTCGTTTTCCACGATTTCAATCCGTCCACAGAAATATACAGATTGAATTTCTCGCGCAAAGACGCCAAGAACACCAAGAAAAAAGAATGGTTTAAGGTCTTTGCGACTTTGCGGTTTGGCGCGAGGCAATTTGTTGCCATCTGTGAATATCTGTGTCCATCTGTGGACGAAAATTTCCGCCGCGTCTCCGTGTCTCTGTGGGTCAGCATTGCGATGCTCGCGCTCACCGTGACTCTGCTCGCACCCGCCACCATCCGCGCCACTCGCGGCGAATATCCCATCGGCGGCGACCACGGCGCATACACCGGCGCGGCGGAAGTCTCGGCGTACCTGCGCGGGCATATCGGGGCAAATGTCACCCTGTACCAGCGTTGGCTGGGCACACACTGGCGATATTACCTGCTCGGTTTCCCGTACGATGTGCGTTTCTGGCAATCGGCGGATGAGTTGGCGCAATTCGCCGCCGCCAACGCCGACGGCGTGCAGTACATCGCCTTTCCGGCATGGCAATCCACCACCCCGGCGACACTCTCGCTCGCGGCGGTGGGGTTGCAAATGAAACTCGTTTTCAAAACCTACCGCCCCGACGGCTCGCCGGGCGTGTTTCTGTATCGGATTGTGCCGGTTGATTGAATGGTGGTTGTGTGGTTTAATGGAAGAAATACATCCGTAGGGGCGGCTCGCGAGCCGCCCCTACACCAAAATATCAAAATGTTTACGCGAAAATCAATTCGACTGCGAAATTACAATTATTCCCAACCTGGCGCCTATTTCATCACCATTTGTAGCCACAACCGGGCGTTGTTATTCGGTGAGGTTGTTGATGGGGTGATGGTGTTGAATGAATTGGGGCGAATTGCGACACAAAGTTGGAAAGGGATGGAGCAACATTACGATTACATTTCGCTCGATGAATGGGTTGTTATGCCAAATCATTTCCATGGAATTCTGGTCATTAACGCTCGTAGGGGCGGCTCGCGAGCCGCCCCTACACCAAAAATTAAACCGTTGGGGCAATTGGTAGGCGCATTCAAAACAATCTCAACCAAACAAATCAACCAACTGCGACACACCCCCGGCGCAAAAGTTTGGCAACGGAATTATTACGAACATATCATCCGTAATGATACTGATTTGGCGCAAATTCGAGAATATATTGCCAATAATCCATTGAATTGGCGTCTCGATACAGAAAATCCGATGGCAAATCCGTAGAGGCGGCTCGCGAGCCGCCTCTACGAAAAACAACAATTATGCTCAACCGAACTAAAAAACTCACCCCAACCCTCACGTTGCTCACCCTCACCCTGATATTCTTTTGGAAGATCATCCTCACCAATTTGATACTGGTGGGGGTGGATGTCTTTCTCTATTTTTACCCGTACAAAACCTACGCCACCGATGCCCTGCTCGCGGGACGGCTGCCGCTGTGGAACCCGCACCTCTTTATGGGCGTGCCCTTCCTGGCGAACAGCCAAGTCGGGTTGCTGTACCCGCCGAACTGGCTATTTCTGTGGGCATCCCCACCGAAACAGGTAGCATACAGCATCGGACTGCACATCTTCATCGCCGGGGTGGGCGCATTTCTGTTCGCCCGCAAAAGCCTCAAACTCCCGCCGATGGCGGCGCTGGTGAGCGGTATGGTCTTCGCCTTCAGCGGCTTTCTGGGCGGGCAGGTCGAGCACATCAACCAATTGCAGGTATCGGCGTGGCTGCCGTGGCTCTTTTTAGCGTTTGATGGAATAAAAATTCAACCCCCAAAAGATTGCGGACGCGGCGTATTGCGTATTGTCATACGGAATACGCCACACGCAACCCGCGCCATCGCCGCGCTGGGCGCGGTCATCGCGCTGATGCTGCTGGCGGGGCACACCCAATCGGCGTACATTTCGCTCTTCGGACTGGGGCTGTACGGCATCTTCCGGCGGCTGAGCGGTTGGATGTCGCCCGCCGAATGGCGCGCGGCACTCTCCCCCAAAAGCGACCGCTTCATCCTGCGGCTCGTCCCGCCCATCCTGCTCGACTTTCTGCCGCTGATTGCCGCCATCGTGCTGGCGATACTCATCGCCGCCGCCCAACTCATCCCCACCGCCGAACTGACCCGCTATTCCATTCGCAGCGGCGGGCTGGGTTATTTTGAGGTCGTTTCCTTCAGCCTGAACCCGCTGAAAATCCCGTACACCCTTTTCCCCCCATACGGAGTGGATTTGGAAGCGAAACTGGGGCAAGCGTTCAGTGAATTTGTGGCATACATCGGACTGATTCCGCTGGCGCTGGCGGCGTGGGGCGCGGCGTCGCTGTGGCGCAAACGCGACGGCGCGGCGTGGGGCGTGGCGCTCACCGGCGTGGCAGGCTTCTTTTTGGCGTTCGGAGTGTTCACGGGACCCGTCTATTTTCTGCTGTACAAATTTGTGCCCGGCTTCAACCTTTTCCGTGTGCCTGCCCGCTGGCTGCTGCTGTACACCTTCGCCGCCGCCATGCTCGCCGCCATCGGCTTTGCCCGGCTGAAAAGTCGGCGGGTGCAGTGGCTGATGCTGGCGCTCATCCCGCTGGAATTGTTCGTTGCCGCGCAGGGATTGCGCTACAACCAGCCCACCGCGCCGGAAGCCTATTCGTTCATGCGCCCGTCCATCGCCCAACTGCTGGTGGCGCAATCCCCCACCGACCGCTTTTTGTCCCTCTCCGGCATCGTGTACGACCCCGGCGACTTGCAGGAAATCCACGATATTTTCGACGACCAACTCCCGCCCCGCGCGGTGTATGATTACATCATCGCCGCCAAAGAGAAGGAAGTCCTCTTTTTCAACCTGCCGCTGGTTTTCGGACTGAACGCGGTGGACGGGTACGACGGCGGGCTGCTGCCCCTCAAATCGTTCATCGAATTGGAAAAACTGTTTTTGCCGGATGATGACCTGTCGCTGGATGGACGACTGCGCGAAAAACTGACCCGCGTGCCGGAAAACCGATTGCTGTCACTGATGGGCGTGCGGCACATCATCACCGATAAGGTGTTCGATGTGTGGCTGAACGATGTTTTTTACGACCTGCAATTTCCCGCCGTGCTGACGCCCGACCGCCCCGAAGCGTGGACAACCGACATCCCCGCCGATTTCCCTGCCACGTCCATCGGGCTGGTTTTTCATGCCGATGGTGACGCGGCGGGCACGGTGGCACAATTGGTGGTGCGTTTCGCGTCGGGGGCAGAAAAACGGTTTGAGGTGACGGCAGAGGGCGGCACGCCGTGGGAAAACGCCGAATACGGGCGAGACTTCAACATGGTTTTTGCGGGCTTGCCCGCCGATGACCCCATCCGCGCGGTGGGCGTGGTAGCGCGCGCGCCGGTGGTGGTGCGCGGCGTGAGCCTCATCCAACCCGCGCTGAAAACCAGCCACTCGCTGCTGCTGACCACCGCCGGGCGGTATCGCGTCATCCACGGCGGCGATGTGAAAATTTACGAAAATCCGGATGTGCTCCCCCGCGCTTTCGCCGTCCACCGGCTGGAAACCGTCCCCGACGATGCCGCCGTCGCCCGCCTGCGCGATTCCGCATTCGACCCCGCCGCCGCCATTGTGCGGGTCGGCAACGGCGAAACGGGCGTGCAATCACTGGGCGCGCCTCATCCATCCGACCGGGTGGAAATTGTGCGCTACGCGCCGGAAACGGTCGTCATCCGCACCGAGCTGGCATCACCAGGGTGGGTACTGCTCACCGACACCGATTACCCCGGCTGGGTGGCAGATATTGACGGCACACCCGCGCCCATCTTCCCCGCCGATATTCAATTCCGCGCGGTGGAAGTTCCCGCCGGCGCGCACACTCTCACCTTTCGATTTCAGCCAAAATCGGTGCAAATCGGATTTTGGCTCTCCGGCTTCGGGCTGTTGCTGTTAGTAACCCTGTTTATGGAAAGACGTCACAAGGGTTGACGCTATTTCAGATACAGCGTATAATCACATTATATGATTTCTTTCTAACTGATTGTTAACCATTGAATGAACCGCCTCAGGAGGGGTTGGTGCCGCTAGAGACCCAACGTTTGCAAGATTTTAATAGGAGTGACACCGGAATCGGGGAGCAGATTTTGCCCAAGGGCGCAATCCTGCAAAATCGGTATGAAGTGATGCGGATTTTGGGATTGGGCGGCATGGGGTCGGTGTACCTTGCCCGCGATTTAAATTTCGCCAAAGTGGAGCGGCTGTGCGCCATCAAAGAAATGGTCAGCGTCACCCCCGACCCCGCCGTGCGCAAAATGGCGCTGGCGAATTTTGAGCGCGAAGCGAACACGCTGGCGAGCATCAACCATTCTGCCATCGTAAAAATTTACGACTATTTCACCGAAGGGAATCGCACCTGTTTGGTGATGGAATACGTCAACGGGCAAAATCTGGAACAAATCGTCACCGATTTGGATGACCATGAATTTCTGGACGAAGCCCGGGTGTTGCGCTGGGGCATCCAAATTTGCGACATTCTGACCTTTCTGCACGCCAACAAAACACCGATTGTGTATCGTGACCTGAAACCTTCCAACCTGATTTTGCGCGCGGAAACCAACCCGGAACAATTGGTGCTGATAGACTTCGGCATTGCCAAAGCATTCCAAGAGGGGCAAAAAGGGACGATGATGGGCACGGAAGGGTACTCGCCGCCGGAGCAATATCGAGGCATTGCCAGCCCGCAAGGCGACGTGTATGCGTTGGGGGCAACCCTGCACCATATGCTCACCAAACGAGATCCGAAACTGGAGCCGCCATTCACCTTCCATGAAGCGCCCGTGCGGCAATACAATCCGGCAATTTCAGAGTTCACCGAACAGACCATCATGCAAGCGTTGAGCTATGAAATGAAAGACCGTTTCCCCTCTGCGGCGGCGATGAAGAGTGCGCTTCAGCAAGCGTTGCTGAATTTAACCGCCCCGCGTTCACCCGCCGGCGGCAATTCGCACCGAACAACCCACGCTGCCCCGACTGGGCAGGCGTTCCCGCAAACAACCGCGCTCCCCGACCCGGTTCCGCCCCCCATCGCCACGAGTTGGAACGCACCGGCAATCAATACCGGGCGCGGCGGCGTAATTGCCATTTGGACATTCAAAGCAGAGGATGAAATCCGTTCATCTCCCCGGTTGGGCGATGGTATGCTGTATATCGGCGCGTATGACAACAACCTGTACGCGCTGGACGCCAAAGAAGGCACTTTCGCGTGGAAATATGCCACCGATGGCGGCATCGCTTCCACCCCATGTTTTTACAAAGACCGCATCATTTTCGGCTCGGAAGACCGGCTCATTTATGCCGTCACCAGCCACGGCGGCAAAATTCTGTGGACGTGCCCCACCGAAGGGAAAGTGCGGTCATCGGTGCGGGTGGATTTTGAACACGCCTTCGTCGGGTCGGACGACCACCGCCTGTACGCCATCAACGCCCAAAGCGGGCGGGTCATCTGGCGGTTTGAAGCCGCCGGACCCATTCGCTCCACCCCCATCATCAACGATGAAATTGTGTTTGTGGGCAGCGACGACGGGCATTTATATGCCGTCAACATGCAAACGGGCAATATGAAATGGAAGTTTCGCACCAATCGCGGCATCATTTCCAGCCCCGGCATTTATGAAGATTTAGTGCTGTTCGGTTCGCAAGACTGGACTTTTTACGCCGTCAACAAATTAGCGGGCTGGGCAATCTGGCGCACCCGAACCAACCAAGCCATCATTTCCAGCCCTACCATCAAAAACGGGATTGTCTATTTCGGGTCGGTGGACGGTAATTTGTACGCGCTGGACGCTTTATCCGGCAGAACCGTGTGGAAGTTCAAAGCCGGGTCGCACATCGTTTCCCGTCCGGCAGTCTCCGGCGACGCGGTATTTTTCGGCACAAATAACGGCGAGGTTATCAGCCTGCACATCAAAAGCGGCAAAGAACGCTGGCGATTTCAAACCGGCGGTCCCGTACCCTCGTCACCCATTTTAGGCGATGGTATGGTGTACATCGGTTCTACCGACCATAAATTGTACGCCCTGCCCGCATAAAAACAAGGTATTCATTCAATCTGATGAGCATATTTCAAAAACTATTTTCCGGCAAAAAACCCCGCAATACCGACGAACTGACCATCGTCCCGTCGGCGCAAGTGCGCCGCCCGCGCCTTGCCACCATCCAAACCACCGGCTTCATCGTGGGCAAAAAAACCGACATCGGTCGCCAGCGCGAGAAGAATCAGGATTCCATCTACACCTTTGAATCATTCATCGAAGCCAGCACCGGACAAGACACCTTTGGCGTTTTCATCGTCGCCGACGGCATGGGCGGGTATCAAAAAGGCGAAATCGCCAGCAATCTGGCGGCGCGCACGGCGGCGGGGTACGTTGTGCGACACGTGTATCTGCCCTACATCACCGAAAACTCCTCTTCCGCGCAAATGCCGCTCACCGAAGCCCTGAAAAATGCGGTGCATCTGGCGAATGATGCGGTGGTGCAACAAACGCCGGAAGCGGGCACAACGCTGACGATGGCGGTGGTGATGGGGTCGCAGGCATATTTGGCGCACGTCGGCGACAGCCGCGCCTACCTGTACCATGAAGGCGAATTACGGCAGGTGACGCAAGACCATTCCCTTGTCGCCCGGCTGGTTGAACTGGGGCAAGCCACCGCTGAGGAAGCGCACAGCCATCCGCAACGGAATGTGCTCTATCGCGCCATTGGACAAACAGAAACGCTGGAAGTTGAAACTTATCTGCAACCCATTCCGCCCAACGGCTACCTGTTGCTGTGTAGCGACGGCTTGTGGGGTATGATTCCCGATGAAGAAATCACTCGCATTTTGAACGCGGCAACGTCGCCGGATGATGCAGTGGAACAATTGATAAATGTGGCAAATGCCAACGGCGGCGATGATAACATCAGCGCATTACTGGTTGGCATCGGACATCAACCATCGTAACCAAGCGAAGAGATATGATGAACACAAGTCCCTTAAACCCGGAACCATCCAAAGGCAGACATTCGTCCCCATTGAGTATGCAACCTATGGTGAGTCATGCCACCATCCACGCCACAGACAACGAGCAGGCATGCTACGTGATGCTGGAAATCTCTCCCTCAAAAGACCTGCCCACCAGCCGATTGCCCCTCAACCTATGTTTGGTGCTCGACAAAAGCACCTCTATGCAGGGCATCCGTCTGCAACAGGTGAAGGAAGCCACCCGCCAAATCATTGATTATCTGCAACCGGAAGACACCCTCAGTCTGGTGGTCTTCAGCGACAAAGCAGAGGTATTGTTCCCCGGTCAGAAAAACGTTGACAAAGCGCTGGCGAAATCGGTTGCCAGCACCATCCAGCCCAGCGGCGGCACGGAAATGCTGCAGGGGCTGCTGGCAGGGTTGAACGAAATCCAAAGCAACCGCACCGATATGTCGGTGAATCACATCATCCTGCTCACAGACGGGCGCACATACGGGGATGATGACGAATGCATCAAACAGGCGGAATGGGCGGGGCTGAACCAAATCAGCCTCAGCACCATGGGCATCGGTGCGGACTGGAACGAAGATTTGTTGGAAAAAATGGCGGATGTCTCCGGCGGAACCAGCACCTACATCGACTCGCCGCGCCGAATTGTGGAAAGCTTCAAAGCCACCGTCCGCGAACTGAGCACCATCGTCGCCCGCGAAGTCTCGCTCGCCCTTGATTTAGCGCCCAACGTCGCCCTGCATGAAGCCTTCCAGATTGCGCCGCATATCCGCCGCTTGGAAATAAACGCCAACAACACCATCGCCCTGGGACCGCTGGGAACCAACAACCGCAAAATCATCGTCATCGAATTGCGGGTCACGCATGCCACGCGCGGCAAGCTCAAACTGCTGCAACTGCACGTTTCAGGCGACGTGCCCACCCAAACCGCCGGCACCTCGGCAGAATGGCAGGACGTTTCCGTCAACGTCACCGATGAGGCAGACGGCGAGATTGTCATCCCCCCGGTCATCATCACCGCGCTGGGGAAACTCGCCATTTACAAAATGCAGGAAAAAGCGATGGAAGACATGGAAGCCGGCAACGTCATCGCCGCCACCCAACGGCTGGAAACCATGGCGACCCGTTTATTGAATTTGGGTGAAACCGAACTGGCACGCGCCGCATTGCTGGAAGCCGGGCGGCTGGCTCGCACCGGCAGTCTATCATCCGAGGGACGGAAGAAAATTCGATACGGCACTCGCAACCTCTCTATTTTACCGAAGGAACTGTAGCGATGATAAAATGTCCATTTTGCCAAACCCCTCACGTGGACGGCACACTATTTTGCAGTGAATGTGGCACATACCTACTGGAGGACGACCAGCGCGGCACCGACCCGCTCGGCACCAGCGAAATCGGCTGGGTGGGCGCACCGATGGACGACCCCGACACCGCCGACAATTATCGCGGCACCGGACCGCTCGCCATCCGCTTCAGCATTGGTGACCACAAACGGGTGGTGGAAATCCCACTCAACAAAGCCATCCACCTCGGACGGCTCGACCCCGCCTCCGACGTGTTTCCGGAAATTGATTTGACGAATGATGGTGGCTTGGAAAAAGGTGTCTCGCGCCGCCACGCCCGCGTCCTCAAACGCGAAGGTATTGTGGTGGTGGAAGATTTGGGCAGCATCAACGGCACTTTTGTGAACGGCAAACGGCTCGCGCCGTACCTGCCCGAAACGCTCAACAGCGGCGACACGCTCCAAATCGGACGCTTGCTCATCGACATTGAACTACGCGCATAATCCATCACTCAGGAGCTGCCCATGTCTTTTACCGTACTCATTCACATCGCCAATGCCGACCCCATCGTCGCCGAAATGGATGACATGCCCGAAAAAACCAGCACGCACATCGTATGCAGCAACGTCCGCGCCCGCGACGGAAAACCGATCCATTACATTGACCAAGATGCCGTGCGTTTCATTTTCCCGTGGCATCGCATCACCTTCATTGAAATCTTCCCCAGCGAAGAAGACCATGCGGAAGTGGAAACCTTCTTCCGGGATTGATGAATAGCCATTCCCCTGCCGTTTCCCCCAAACCGCCGCAATCGGCGGTTCTTTCATGTCAGAAACGACACCGTAAATTTTTATGTAAAGGATTTTTTTATGACCACACAAGAAGTTACCACCACAACCTGCCCCCAATGCCGCACCCAATACACCGCACCCGTCACCCCATTAATTGATGTGACCGGCACACCGCAACTCAAACAAGCCTTCATGCAGGGACAATTGAACATCGGGCAGTGCCCCGGTTGCGGAACCGTGCACCCGCTCGACGTGCCAATTTTGTATCATGATGCCGAAAAAGAACTGGCGCTGATATTTGTGCCCCACAGCATGGGCATCGCCCACGATGACGAACAGCGGATGATTGGCAAGTTGACCACCAAACTGATGAACAGTCTGCCCCCTGAACAGCGCAAGGGCTACCTGCTCACCCCGCGCACCTTCATTTCAATGGAAAATCTGCTCAAGGAAATTCTCGCGGCGGATGGCATCACCGAGGAAATGATTCAGGCACAGGAATCGAAAATCAAACTGATTGACCAAATGCTGAAAACGCAGGATGAAACCGCCATCACCCGCATAATTCAAGAGAACAGCGACCAAATCGACTACCAGTTTTTTGAGATTCTCACCAGTTTGGCGTTGCAGGCTTTTCAGGCGGGGGATGACACAAGCGGGCAAACGCTGCTCGGTTTCCGGCAGTTCGTCGCCGCCACGGTGGGGCATGGGGACGATGACATCGCCGCCATTGACGAAAAAATCGGCTTGCGGGCGCTCTCGCCCGGCAACCTGCTGGATTCGCTCCGCAAAGCCAAAGATGACGACGACTTCACCGCGCTGGTTGCGCGCGGAAAACCGTTGTTGACATATGAATTTTTCCAAACGCTCACCCAACAAATTGAAGCCGCCGTCAATGAAAACGATTCGGCGGAAGCCGAGGCGCTCAAAGCGCTGCGCGCCCGAATTTTGGAAACCTCATCCAAACTTGATGAAGAAGCGCGCCAAACCATTGACGCGGCACAAAAACTCCTGCAAGACGTCTTTTCTGCCGACGACCCTCAAGCCTTCATCAAAGAGAACCTTCAGCGTTTTGACGAAGCCTTTTTATCAATTTTAGTGGCGAATATTCAAGGGGCGGAAAAAGCCGGAGATAAAAATGTGGTGGAGCAGTTGGCGAACCTGTATCAGCTCGTTATGACGGAATTGCAATCGCAATTGCCGCCGGAAATGCAACTGATAAACCAACTCATCGGGGCGCAACAACCCGCCGCCATCCGGCAACTGCTCGCCGAAAACAGTAGCTTGGTCACGCCGGAACTGCTGAAGTTGGTGGACGCGCTGAAAACCGATGTCATCGCGCGGGGGGAAGGGGCGATTATCCCCATTTTGGATGAAATCAAACGCCAAATCGAAGCGACGCTCAACGGGGGCGGCACACCAACCAGCGGGAAAATTTTGATTGCGCGGTAGGCAGATACTCTGTCTCTACCATACAATGGCGTTAAAAACACGGTGGTGGTTCAAATTGACTGATGGAAATCATTCGCCGGTAGGGACAGAGCAATGCTCTGTCCCTACGCAAAACAAACACGGGTATTTGCCTTCGACAGTCAAAAATAACCACTACCAAAAAATGTTGTGGTGAAATTTGTAGAGGCAGGGTTTATCCCTGCCCAATTTTGGGCGACCCTTGTGGTCGCCCCTACGAACAAACGAATATCTCGCTTGTTTTTGCCCAGTCCACCCCGCTACGTTTTGCTGAAATTTTCCAGCCGGAAGCCGTGCCCGCGCACGGTGATGACATATTGCGTCTCCGGGTCTAATTCCGCGATGCGTTCCCGCAAGCGACGCGCCAGCGCATCAATCGCCTGCTCGGAGACGCCTTCCGCCGCCACATCCGCCCACACGGTGGAGACAATCTCCTCGCGGCTCACCACGCCGCCGTCATGGTCAAACAGCAATTCCAACAGCGTGTATTGCGCCAGCGAAAGAGGCGGCAGAATTTCTTTGCCCATCACCCACACGCGCTTGGCGGCTTTGTCCATCCGAATTTCCGGGCGGTATGCGGAAAACGCCGTCAGGGGCGCGGTGGCGTCAGCATCCACAAAAACCATGCGACAACTCAGCGCCACCCCAATCTGGTCACCGTCCTGCAACAGGCGTGACTCGCCGGTGAGTTGCTGCCCATTCAGAAATGTGCCGTTTTTACTGTCCAAATCTACCAGTGTGTACCCATCCGCAGACCGCATAATTTTGGCGTGATGCCGCGAAATCTGGCGGTCATTCACCACCACATCGCAATCGTCGCCGCGCCCAATTAGCGTTTCATCGCGGCTCAATTCCCAGTTTTTGCGGGAACTTTCCCCTTCCAACACCAACAAAATCGCATTTTCGGTCATGATTTTTCACACCTCCGCTAACACATCAGACTTGACATATAGCCTCAGTTGCATTAAAGTCCATTACAAAAGAAACCTGATTCGGGTGACCCATTTTCCATGTTTGAACCACTTTCCCCAGATACAACGCTATGGTCGCGGTATCATATCAAAGAATTAGTTGCCAGAGGCGGGCAAGGCTCCATCTACAAAGCCGAAGACCTGCGTCTGGACGGGCGGCTGTGCGCCATCAAAGAAGTGGTTCCCGATACCGGTGCCTCGAAGGAGCATCAGGAGCAGACGCAATCGCAATTTCACCGCGAGGCGAGCATTTTAGCCCGGCTCGACCACCCCAATTTGCCCAAAGTCTCCGATTTTTTCTTTTACAACGGGCGCGACTATCTGGTGATGGATTATGTTCCCGGCAGAGATTTGCGTCAGGTTTTGGAAGAAGCGCGCGCCAACAAAACGTTCATTCCGGAAAAACAGATTCTGGAATGGGCGAACCAGATTTTAGACGCGCTGATTTATCTGCACAGCCAAACTCCCCCTATTTTACACCGAGATATTAAACCGGCAAACATTAAACTCACCCCTAACGGTCCTCTGAAACTGGTGGACTTTGGACTGGTGAAGGTGATGGCGCCGGATGATAATCGAACCATTACGGTGTTGCAGGGCAAAGGGACAGTGCAATACACCCCGATGGAGCAATACGGCGGCGACACCGGGCACACCGATGTGCGCTCCGACATTTATTCGCTGGGGGCAACCCTGTACCACTTGCTGACACTGCAACCGCCACTAGAAGCGAAAGAACGCTTTTTGTATCCCGATAAAAGCATTTCTCTGCGAAGTTTGAATCCCGCCATCACCCTGAAAACCGAGCAGGCAATTGTGCATGCGCTGGCGATGCACCCCAACGACCGCCCGAAAGATGTGAGCACCTTCCGCAAAGAGTTGTTGGGCGACACTATTTTTGTTGCCAACGGCATCAGCGGGTCATGGTGGGGTAGAGAGGTGCAAACCGTTTTGAGCGAACATACCACGTTGATGGCAATTGTGGGGTTGCTGTTCGCGCTGGCGGTCATCATCACCGCGTTTGCCCCGCAATTGCCCGTGCCCGCTCCGTAAGCTATTTGTTTCCCCAACGCGCCCGAATGATGCGGGCGGCAACCACCGACATCCAACCCAAAAGTGCAAAAATCAGCGAAATCACCGGCGTGAACCAGTGTCGCTGTGTGTTTTGCAGCACCCAATCACCAATCACCGCCACATCCGCCAACTGCACCGCAAAAATACCGTACAGCACATACCCCGCCAATCCCACCGCCACCGCCATCAGCGCGGGATAGGCGCGGGCAGCCAACGGCATTTGCGGCGCGGTGAACCAACGGACAATCACCACCGCCGTCAACAACAGCACCAACACCGACCACAGCAAGTCGTTGAAAACCAACGTGGGCTGCGTTTTCTGCGGCACGGGCGTCGCTTCGACGGTCGCCGTCGGGACGGGCGTTTCGGTGGGCGCCGGCGTGGAGGACGGCTCCGGCGTGGGGGTCAGGGTCGGGGACGGCGTTTCGGTGGGGGTGGGCGTCGCGGTGGCGGGCGGCGTTTCAATGGTGATGGTCGGACCCTCGATGACGATTTTGCCGGAGCGGGTCGCCTCTCCGCTGGCGGCGGTGATTTCCAGCGTCCCTTCCCTGTCCACGGTGATGGTTGTTTGAGCCACGCCGTTGAACGTCGGCACGGTGATGGGCGCCAGCGCCAACCCTTCCTTTGAATATGTCCGATTGAATGAAACCAGCGTGTTGTCCGGCACAGGATTGCCCAGCTTGTCCACAATCACCCCGGTGCGGATGATGAGCCGGTCGCCCACGCCGATGGACACAGCGACGGGCTGGGGCGTCCCTTCAGTGGTCGCCTCCACGGTGGGCGATGCCTCCGGGGTGGGCGTCTCCAACGGCGTTTCGATGGCGTAATCCAGTAAAATCACCTGCTCCGGGTCAGGCTCCAGCAGGTCGGGGATTTTGTATTCCACCGCATCAACATTGACCGGCGCGTGCCCCTGCGGGCTGAATTCTTTGAACAACAGCCGCGCCGCCGCTTCGATGTGCTGGGGCGTTTTGTTGTAAAAACCGTAATACGCGGTGAGGATGCTCACTTCAGTATTGTCCAGATATGTCGGCGCGTCAAACGCCAGCACAATCACTTTTTTGTCGCGCAGGTCGATGGTGTTCTGCCGCAAGAATGTTTTCACCGCCTGAGAAGCGGGGTAGCGCGCGGGGTCAACATCGAGCATGGCAAAAATCACCCAGCTCGCCCGTTCCAAACCGATGGTGATGGTTCGGTTTTGGGCGGCGGTGTCCGGGTTCTCCAAAAGCGCGTCCATCAATTCGCTGAAACTGTAGGTTTGAATTTGCTCGGCGGCGATTTGGTCGCTGGCAGATGGACCGTAGCGGGCTAAAATCGCCGTCTTGAGCGCGTCGGGCGGCAAGAGGAAAAAGGGCTGGCACACGGCGCACTGCTGCGCCTGACGGTCATCAGTGAAAATGATGATGTTTTCGTCGCGCAGGGGGGGGCTGGGGATGCGGTCTGCCAATTCGTTGACATCAGGGTAGATGAGGGTCACGCCGCTGCGCACAATGTCAAAAAGGGTGTCGGGCGTGTTTTGCTGCGCCTCCAGCAGGTCCGGTGTGCGGAGAACATTCTTCAGCCGGAAGCTGGGATACAGCTTTAATTTCGCCTGTAAAATTCGGCGCACGGAATTATCCACCCGCTGCTGGAATACGGTATCGGCGAGATATTTTTCGACGAAAAAATCTATGGCGGTGGACACATATTCAAATTGGGTTTGGTCGTTTTCCGCAATGCCCAAATCGGCGAATAAAAGCACGTCACTGCCCGCCAAAAAGGCATCGAGCGCCACCCGCCGCGCCGGGAAATTCGCGTTGGTCACTTTGTAGGTTTTGGTCACCGCCGGGACTTCCAGCGGACCGCTCACCACCAGCCCACCGGTATTTCGCCACGGAGCGAGCGTGTCCAAAATTTGGGGCAGGTTTTGCGGGTCAAGGCTGATGGGCTTGGTGAGGTCACGAATATTGCCCTGCAATCCCCGGTAGCGGATGTGCGCCGTCATCAACCCGTCGGTGATTTCCTGCGGGTCGGGCGCGTCTGTGGCGGTTACGGCGTAAAAGGGCGAAAGTTCCACCAACTGCAATTGACTCAGCGTTTTTTGGATGGTGGGGATGTCCTGATTCAATTCGCGGTCAATGCTCCCCGCGCCGGGGAAATGGCTGGCAATGGTGAGCACGCCATTTTCGCTGCCGTTGTGCACCCCCCGGATGAAGGCGCGCCCCATCCGGCTCACCCAATACGGGTCGCCGCCAAAAGAGAGCACGCTGGCAATGCCCGGTGAATCGGTGGTGGTTTTGTCGAACACGTCCAGCACGGGACCCAGCAACATGTTGACGCCAATCGCCGCCGATTGCTGTCCGACAATCACGCCGGTTTGATAAGCGTTCTCCGGCTCCCACGTTGCGCCCAGCGCCATCCCGCTGGGGGTATCTGCCAATTCCGGCGAGGTGAGGGTATGCGGATAACCGTTGCCCCCATTTTCCGCCGCGATGAACAGGGGGACGGGGGTTGATGAAAGCAGCGGTTGGGAAATGCCGGTGGTGGCGGTCAGCGCGATTGTCACGCCGGTGGTGACGGGCAGCGTCACCGGCGAACGTTGCTCGAAGGCGTATGATTGCAGTTGATTGATGGTATTTTGCAGCGCCACACCGGGCGGTTGCGCATCGTCAACCAGCGGTTTGTTCTGGGGCTGTATCCACACGCCACCAATGCGATAATCGCGGATGAGACGCGCGATGACGCTGTCGGCGGCAATGTCCGTGCCATTGTACGTGACCACAAACAATTGCCCCACGCGCTCTTCCGGGGTGAGTTGCCCGAACAGGGCTTCCACCTGCGAGGGAAATTCATTTTCGGGGGATTGCGCTCGTGCCGTCGCCGCCCCACCGGCAACCCCCAAAACGACGACAATGGCAATGATGATGTTCAATATGGCGAACAATCGTGAATACATGATTTTCGATTTCGGATGATTGTTGGATAATGATTGCATGTACATACAGTATACGTTTGAACGAGTTTTGCGTCAATTGATTTTCGGCGATATGCCACCCGTAAAGCAAAAAGCACCCCGTTTGAGGTGCTTTACAGGTGTATATTCAACGGGCGGTCAGGCGGCGTGATCCATCACATCGTTCAGCAGTCGCCCGTATTCATCATACAGTTCCGGCATATTTTCGCCCATAATGGCGTTGCGGGTGATGACGCATTTTTTGATGTCTTTGCGGGATGGGATTTCGTACATCACATCCAACAGCGTGTCCTCAATGATGGTGCGCAGTCCGCGCGCGCCGGTTTTTTGTTTGTATGCCAGCGCCGCTGCCGCCGCCAGCGAATCGTTGGTGAAGGAAAGCTCCACCCCGTCGAGTTTGAAGAGCCGCTGGAATTGTTTGACCAGCGCGTTCTTCGGTTCCACCAAAATACGCATCAGCGATTCTTTGTCCAGCGCATCGGCGGTGACGAGCACGGGCAATCGCCCCACAAATTCGGGAATCAGCCCGTATTCCACCAAATCTTCCGGCGTAATTTGCTGCATCAGCGAGGATTTATCCGCCTCCGAGCGCGACAGCATGAGTGTGGCGCGCGCCTGCGGGAAACCCATCTGCGTTTTTGTCCTCACCCGATCAGCAATGATGCGGTCAATATCATCGAATGCGCCCCCACAGATGAAGAGCACGTTTGAGGTATCCAGTTGGAGAAATTCCTGCTGGGGATGCTTGCGTCCCGACTGCGGCGGCACGTTGGCAACCGTTCCCTCGATGATTTTCAGCAATGCCTGCTGCACCCCTTCCCCCGATACGTCGCGGGTGATGGAGGGGTTATCCCCTTTGCGGGAGGTTTTATCAATTTCATCAATGTAGATAATGCCCTGCTCGGCTTTTTCAATGTCATAATCCGCCGATTGAATCAGCCGAAGCAGGATATTTTCCACATCTTCGCCCACATAGCCCGCCTCGGTCAACGCGGTCGCATCCACAATGCAGAACGGCACATCCAAAATGCGCGCCAGCGTTTGCGCCAGCAGTGTTTTCCCAGAGCCGGTGGGACCCACCAACAGGATATTACTTTTTTGCAGTTCAACGTCGTCTGTGGTTTTGACGGTGATTCGTTTGTAATGGTTGTACACCGCCACAGCCAACACTTTTTTTGCCCGGTCTTGCCCCACAACCCACTCATTCAAGCGGTCGTAAATCTCTTTCGGCGAGAGGCTGCGAGGGGCGCGGGGTTTCAATTCCGCGTTTGCCGCCTGCCGCTCTTCGTTCAGCAAATCCGTACACAAATCAACACATTCATCGCAAATGTAGACGTGGTCAGGTCCGGCAATGAGCCGATTGACTTCGCTTTGGTCGCGTTTACAGAACGAGCAGACTTGCTTTTCGGGGCGGAACCGGGTTGCCATAGGTTATTCCGTTTCTGATTTTTTAGTGACTTCGTGGAAGATTGGACTGCCCATCACTTCATCAACCAAACCATATTCCTGCGCCACAATGGCATCCATCCAGCGGTCGCGTTCAAAATCCTCGGCGATTTTCTTGGGGTCTTGCTTGGTGTGCTTCGCCAAAATGTGATGCATGGTATCCTGAAGGCGTTTCATTTCCTTATATTGGATTTCCACATCGGGCGTGTAGCCTTGCGCGCCGCCACCGGCGGGGTGCATATGGACGGTTGCATGGGGCAGTGCATATCGCTGCCCGGGTGTGCCTGCCGCCAACAACACAGTTGCCATACTGGCGGTAACACCCACGGCAAAGGTGCTGATGGGGTTGGAAATGGATTGCATGGTGTCATAAATTGCCAAACCCGAATAGATGACGCCACCCGGCGAGTTGATATACATGGAAATATTGCGTTCCGGGTCTTGTTGATTCAGATAAAGCAATTGGGCGACAATCAGATTGGCGATTTGGTCATTAATGGCAGTCCCCAAAAAGATGATGCGCTCTTTCAGCAATAGCGAGAAAATATCGTAAGCGCGTTCGGTTCTGCCGGTGGTTTCAATGACCATCGGCACTAACGATTGCGGCAATTGGTTAAACATATATTGTGCTCCTCGTATTATATGTAGTAGGTAGACGCCAACCCGTCTACCGGTTTGAAA
>CAZMXX010000009.1:0-23446 GCA_964570315.1 uncultured Anaerolineaceae bacterium
CCGCATCGCCGAACAGGACGCAGGTGTTGCGGTCTTGCCAGGTGATGAAACGGGAAATCAATTCCACGCCGATGAACAGCACATTATCATACGTGCCGGTGGCGATGAATTGATGCCCCGTCGCCAGCCCGTACACAAAGCCGGTGCATCCGGTCATCACCGTGAAGGCGGGACATGTTGCCCCCAATTGGTGCTGTACCGTGCTTGAGACAATCGGCACCAAATGGTCGGGAGATGAGGTGGCGATGATGATTAAATCCAAGTCGGTGGGGGCGAGTTTTGCCACGGCGAGCGCGTTGTGTGCGGCGGCGACCGCCATCGTCGCCGTGGTTTCGTCCGCAGCGGCGATGTGTCGTTCTTTGATGCCGGTGCGCTGGGTAATCCATTCGTCACTCGTGTCCACCATTTTTTCCAAGTCAGCATTGGTCAATATTTTTTCAGGAACGTACTTCCCCCATCCTGAAATTTTGCTGTATCGTACTTGCATACTGTTTTGCTCCTGCGTATGAAATAAAATTATGAGCCCATCGCAATTTGCGATTGTGTTTTGTGTTGAAGTTGACTGCGCACAAATAAAAAGACGCTCACCAAAACCAGCATGCCGCCCACCAGCGCGGAAATCATCACCGGGGATGAAAGCCCCGTCTGCTGCGCCGCCGCTTCCGCCCGGCGTTTCTGCGCCGCTGCCAGCAACTCTTGATGGAGTTGGCGGGTGAAGGTCGATTCCGGCGTCACTGGCGACAGGGCATGCTTCACTTGGTCTGCCAGCGAAAGGAGGGGTGGCAAATCCTGATGTTGCGGGAACAGGGTCAAATAATCCTGCCGCGACCGCGTTTTGTGCCGCAGTTGTTCTGCGTGTGCCGATAAAACTTCGGTTATAAAGTTTTTGTACGGCATAATGCTCACCTTTTTAATGGGTTGATGTGACCGGATAGGCGACCAATCCCACTGTGCCGGGACCGAGATGCACGGCGACGGAGATGGACAAATCGCCCACAAATAATTGCCGGATGTTCAACTGTGGTTCCGCCAGTTTCAGCAATATTTTCGCCCGTTCTTCCGTCACAGCGTGGGTGATGCCCACATGCACCGGCTGGTCGCCCACTCGTTCAACCGTCAAATCGACAATCTTTTTCAGCGCGTTGCGCACACTGCGCGCCCGATGGCTCGCCGACAGTAGCCCGTCATTCAGGCTGACGATGGGTTTGATGTTCAGTACCGAGCTGAGAAACCCGGTCAGTTTGCTCACCCGCCCGCTCATCTGGGCGAATTTGAGGTTGTCGAGCGCGAGAAAGATGCTGATGGCGCGCCGTTTCGCTTCCAGATGCGCGACGATTTCCGGCGCGGATTTTCCCCGCTCAATCAGTTCGCCCGCTTCCGCAATCAAAAACCCCAGCCCCGCCGAGCCTGCCATGCTGTCAACCACATGGACGGTCACGGTATCGGCGACCCGTTTTGCGGCGAGGGTGGCGCTTTGGACGGTTCCGCTCAGTTTTGCGCCGACGTGCCCGGAAATGATGTCGGTGACGCCCTGTTCCTGCGCCAAACGTCGGTACATGGTTTCAAATGCGCCCACAGATGGCTGGGATGTTTGGGGGAATACGCCGCCATGCAACACTTTGTCGTAAAAGGCTTCGGGCTGGATGGTGATGTTTTCCAAAAATACTTCCGTGCCAAAATGAATGCTAATCGGCACGATGTGGATGTTATGTTTTTTTATCAGCGATGCGGGCAAATCGCACGTGCTATCAGAGACAAGTTTAATGGTCATGACTGTGTTCCAATGGCTCGATTAATTCCGGATGCTCCGATAACAAACTTTTCAACGCGACGAGCGTGCGGTGGTAGAGCGATTTCACTGCGCCTTCACTGCGGTGCAGTATTTCGCCGATTTCCGCGTTTGAAAGCCCGTCAATGAATTTCAGAATGAGCAACTGCTGGCGCACGGGCGGCAATTGCTGAATGGCTTCCAGCAGGATGGCGGTGGCTTCGTTTTGCGCCATATTGTGAAACGGGTTCGTCTTTTCGTCGCTCACCAATTTGGCGTCTTCCAGCATCACCGTCTGCCGTTTTTTTTGGTCGCGGTGCCAGTTGGCAACCAAATTGTGGGCAATGCGATACAGCCACGCGGAAAACGGATGCCCTTTATCTTTATATCTGCCGATGTGGTTGAGCGCCTGATGGAACACTTTGGCGGTTAAATCTTCCGCGTCCCGTTGGTTGCCGGTGCGATAATAGATATAGTTGTAAATTTTATTCACGTATCGCTGGTACAGAATCCCGAAGGCTTCCGGATCGGTTTTGGCTTGCTCAACCAGTTCTTTTTCGTTTGGATATGCCGTCATAAAAAATCCGGTTTTTCTGCGGCATCAATGTATGAAACACGCCTGCCGCAGATTCGATGCGTTTGGTGGCGTGGTTACGCCTCCGGCTCCGGGCAGATGCCTGCGCCCAACAACCCCGGACCGCCGTGGCTGCCCAGCACGGGGCTGATTTCGCCGGAAATGGTACGGACAATATTGGGAAATGCGGCGAGCACTTGTGCTTCCAATGCGTCCATCTCATCGGGGGCGGCGGCGTGCATCACGCCCAATTGCACGGGTTGTTCCGGATTGGGCACGCTGGCACGCAATTCTTTGATGATGCGTGCCAGCGCTTTGCGTTTGCTGCGCACGCGGTCAAAGGGTTGCAGTACGCCGTCGGTGACGGATAGAATCGGTTTGATGTTCAAGATACTGCCCAAAAATGCTGATGCCGCCCCGATGCGCCCGCCGCGTCGCAGGTATTCGAGGGTATCAACCACAAAAAATATGCGCATGTTGAGGCGCATATGTTCCAGCCGTGCCAGAATTTCATCCATTGATTTCCCCGCCAGCGCCATATCGGAGGCGGTGGCGACCATCAATCCCAACCCCAACGCCAATGATTGGCTGTCAAATATGGTCACGGGAATATCAGAGACGAGTTTGGCGGCGGTTTGGGCGGAATTGAAGGTGCCGCTCAATTTGCCGGAAAGGGTGATGACCAGTAATTCGTCGCCGGGTGCGGCGATGGTTTCATATACGGTTTTGAACTCTCCCGCCGCCGGTTGCGAGGTGGAGGGAAAGGCGGTTTTGTCGGTGGTGATGCGCCGGTAGAATTCTTCGTTGGTGATGCCGGTGAGTTCATCGTATGATTCCGTGTCGCCGAAATTCACTTTCAAATGGACTAGCGGAATGTTACGTTCGGTTAAAAAATCCGGCGGCAGTGCGCAGGTTGAATCGGTGATAATTTTTATCATAGTACCCCCTTTGTGCGGAAAAAAGACTATCGTTGGCTTGACGATAGTCCATTCTAATGAAGAAGTGCTATTTTAGCCAATGTCAGCTTCCGACAATGTTCAGCATCACCAGCAGCAGGGGGCAGACGAAAACCATCATCAGGGCGAACAGACCCACCCCAAGCCCAATCCAGTTCGGGGTGGGAGTGCGCTCCGTCCAGGGGATTACTCCGGTGCCGGCGCGCGACGGCGGGGGGAGGGTGTTCGGCATGTCAGGGATTGCATCGAGCGTGCGCAGTTCCGCCCATGCCTGATTTTGCGAAAGTTCGTCGCTGGCGTATTGTGTAGCGCCGCGCAGCGCGTAAATAGCTTCTTTGGTTTGCCCTTTGGCTTTGTGCGCCAACCCCATGTTGACGTATGCCGGTCCGAAGGACGGGTCTGCTTTCAACGCCAGCCGATACCGCGCAATGGCATCATCAAATTGATGATTGCGATGGTATTCCAGCCCTTTTTGAAAATGGATGTCGGCGATGGTTTGTTTTTTGGAGGGTTTGACTTCCGGCTCAATGAAGGGTTCCAGCGCGGGCGGATACGGGTCATCCTGCGTTAATTCCGACAGACGGCGTTCCCGCAGCACGCCCATAAAACTCAACACGGCGGAAAAACCGTCGAAGGGGGGCAGGGGGATGAGGCTGATGATGCCGAGGGTGAAGTTTGCCATCCACACCCGATTGGTGATGACCACCAGCCAGAGGATGGCATTTTGGGAGGGGGTCGCTCCGAAGATGGCGGGGTCGGTGGTGCGGGTGAAAAAAATGATGTCGTTCATCTGCTGCCCGTCAATCACATGGGCGCTGCGCAAGGCTGCCAGCAATCCCAGCCCCAGCAGAAAAACGCCGACGGTCATCGCCAGATTTGCCACCGGTCCGGCGAGTGATACCAGCAGGGTGTCAAGGTAGCGGTCTTTGAAATTCCGCGGATTGAATTGCATCGGTTTGGGCCAGCCCACCCCGAACAATACAAATAAAGTCGCGCCCATCCATGACACGTGCTTGAGCGGGTTGGCGGTGATGTTCCCTTTTTCAACTTGCGTGGTGTCCCCTAAAAAATACGCGGTAATGCTGTGCCCCAGTTCATGAATGGTGAACGCCACCAGCAAGCCGGGGATAATCAGCAGGTGATACCAATCAAAATTTTGCAGGAACGACCCGAAACCATCCATAATTAGTGTGATTCAACTCCATCCGTTTCCAAAACAAAGGGTGCTTCCACCACCTGTACTAATTTCTGCCGGTAAATCATTTCCGCATATGCCGTATAAACGCTGCCGATTTGCGGTTCGCGGATGTGCAGGGTGATGTCCAGCTCCGGGTCGCGGTGTTCAATAATCATCGCATGCGCCACCGGTTGCCGATTCGCGTCCACCAGATTCACTTCCACCACCGGGAATTTACTCTGCTCAAACGCCGACATATCTTCCGGCGCTTCGGGCGGGGTGATGGGCGCGGCGGGGGGTGGGGTGGCATCAACATTCAGCGAAATTTTCGGCAGATTGCCGGCATCACTAAAATTGACCATACACCCGATGCCGTGCTGTTCCGGCAGATTAATGGTTTTGAGATGAATGGATACCCGTCGGGCATCCAACACGGTGGGCGTGACTGTTTCAAACTGCGGTATGTCCGTCATAAAAATCTCCAAAGTTTTTTCGGTGGAGATTATACCACAGCGACAAACCCCGTCAAAGGGATGGACATTCGATACAACCGATTTTGATTTCGTGCGGGCGTGTTTTAGAATACCCCCGTATGTGGTGACGTAAATTTTTTCCGAATGACCCAAACATTGAGGCAGGTTTATGACCCAAGAGACATTGAAGGCTCGCGCGGCGGCGCAAGCGGTGACAGCCGTTGCCGATGGTATGATTGTGGGGCTGGGAACCGGCTCCACCACCCGTTTCGCCGTGGATATGATTGGCGCAAAGGTGCAGTCGGGCGCGCTGAGAGACATCATCGGCATCCCCACGTCGGAAGCGACGGCACAGCAGGCGACGGCGCTCGGCATTCCGTTGGCTTCGCTGGCGGATGTGCCCCACATTGATGTGGCAATTGACGGCGCGGATGAAGTTGACCCCCAACTCAACCTCACCAAAGGTTGGGGCGGCGCGCTGGTGCGGGAAAAACTGGTGGAGATGCACGCCGAACGGCTCATCATCATTGTGGATGATTCCAAACTGGTGCAGAAACTCGGCACGCGCGGACCCATGCCGGTGGAAGTGACTCCCTTCGGCTGGGAAGTTCAGGCGCGCTGGCTGGCGGAAACGCTCGGTTGCCGGGTGGAACGCCGCGCGGACGACGGCTCGCCGTACATTACCGACAACCGGAACTTCATTTTGCACTGCTATTTTTCGGCGGGCATTGACGACCCGATGGCGGTGGCGCGAGCGTTGGCGGGGCGCACCGGCATTGTGGGGCACGGACTTTTCCTCCACATGGCAACCGATGTGATTGTTGCCGCGCCGGACGGCATTCGGCAGCTGAGGCGCGCATGAACGTGCCGCCGAATGTTTCCCCCTCGCCCGCCGTGCCCAAACCGTGGGACAGCGTGGGGCTTGTTTTTGTGCAGATGCTCACCCTGCTGGTGTTGTCGCTGGCGTTGAGTTTGGCGAACGGGTTTTTGAACTTCGGGCAAAAGGGGGTGATGGTTTTCACGCTGTTGGGTGAACTTCTGCTGCTCTTCCCGCTGATAGTCTGGGTGCGTCTGCGGCGATTTTCATGGCGCGAAACCTTTGCCGTGCGCCCGGTATCGTGGAAAATGATTTTGCCGGCAGTGGGTTTGGGCGTGCTGGCGTGGCCCCTCGCCACGGCGGCATCGCTCCCCTTTGAGTGGGCGTTGTCTCAAATTGGTCCCGCGCCGGAACTTCCCATGCCGGAGAATCTTTTTCAGACCCTTGTTTTGGGCTTCACGGTGATGGTCGCCGCGCCGCTGGTGGAAGAGCCGATGTTCCGCGGATTCGTCCTGCGCGGCTGGCTGTCGGTGAGCAGTTGGGCGGCGATTGCGGTCAGCGGGGTGCTTTTCGGTATGCTGCACGGGCAACTGGCGGGATTGGTGGCGCTGGCGCTGGTGGGCATTTTGCTCGGCGTGGTTGCCGTGCGCACCGGCTCCACTGTCCCCGCGATGGTGTTGCACGGCACATTCAACGCCATCAGCTTTGTTTTTTTGCTGAATGATGCGCGGCTGAGCCGGATTGACGATGGCGATATATTGATTATCGCGGCGGCGGTATTGCCCTTTTTCATTTGGTTGATGATTGCATTTTTCCGCAGTACCCGCCCCGAAACACCCGCCCGCATCGTCCACAGTGCCTCAGAATGGACGCTGGTGGCGCTCGGTGGCGTTTTGGTGATGGGGCTTTTCGGCGTTTTCGCGGCACTCGATATTGTGAGCCGTTTGCTGCCGCCGGTGTTGCGCGGGTTTTAAAAGAAGAAGACCCGCGCTGCCACGACACGGGTCTTACAGGAGGGAGGGAGGAGGGTTCCTTTGAGGAAAAAATGGAACCTTCAAACTACAATTAACAGTATAACCTGTACAAATTAAAGTTGAATAAAAAAAAGATTAATGGGAGATTAAAAATTTCTGTGTGGAAACAATTTCTTGCCGCTATGGCAATACTATTCGCCGTGGTTGGTTGTGGAAATGAAAAACCGGCGAGCATCACCGTTTCCGCCGCCGCGAATCTCATTCCCGCGTTTGAGGAAATGAGGGGCGCGTTTGAATCGGAAACCGGCATTCAGGTGATATACAATTTTGGCAGCAGCGGCAAACTCGCCCAGCAGATTGACCAGGGTGCGCCCGCCGATGTTTTCGCCGCCGCCAATGTGGATTATGTGGCGCAACTCGCGGCGAAAGGCATCATTGACCCCGCCTCGCAGCGGAATTACGCGCGCGGGCGGCTGGTGCTGTGGAGTCGGGACGCCGCCTCTCTGCCGTCATCCCCCGCCGAACTGACCGCCGACCGTTTTGCGCGCGTTGCCATTGCCAACCCGGAGCATGCGCCGTATGGGGTGGTGGCAAAAGCGGTGTTGCAGCGTGCCGGAGTGTGGGATGCCCTGCAACCGAAGTTGGTTTTCGCCAACGATGTGCGGCAGACGCTCACCTATGCCCAATCCGGCGATGTTTCGGTGGCGCTGGTGCCGCTGTCGCTGGTGATCCATCTGGATGACGGCGGATACACCATAGTGGATGATGCGCTGCACGCGCCCATCAATCAGGCGTTGGGCATCGTTCAAAATACCGCCCACCCCACTGAAGCCCGCAAATTCGCGGCATTTGTGCTGAGCGAAGCGGGACAATCAATTCTGGAAAAATATGGTTATGAATCTGTCCAATAATGGAGACCGGCGATGCCCTGGCAACCTCTGATTTTATCGTTGCAGGTTGCCGCCGCCGCCACGGTGATTGCCGTGCTGACCGGGCTGGCGCTGGCGCTGTGGCTCGCCAAAAAAGAGTTTCGCGGGAAAAGCGTGGTGGAAACCGCGTTGAACCTACCGTTGATTCTGCCGCCCACCGTGCTGGGCTATTATCTGCTGTTGGTGCTGGGGCGCAGCGGTCCGCTGTATCCGCTGGGCGTGCGCATCGTGTTCACGTGGGGCGCGGCGGTGATTGCTTCGGCGGTGGTGGCACTGCCCCTTTTCGTGCAATCCAGCCGCGCGGCAATTGCCGCCGTTGACCCCATGCTGGAAAAAGCCGCCGGGTCGCTCGGCGCGCCGCCGTGGCGAGTGCTGCTCGATGTCACCCTCCCGTTGTCGTGGCGAGGCATTCTGGCGGGCACAATGCTGGCATTCGCGCGCAGTTTCGGGGAATTCGGCGCGACATTGATGGTGGCGGGCAATATTCCCGGCAAAACCCAAACCCTGCCGCTGGCAATTTATGATTTGGTGCAAGCCAATAAACTGGCTGAAGCGAACAGCGCCGTCCTGCTGATGACGGCGGTGGCGTTTGCGCTGTTGTTTTTGGTGCGCCATCTGGAGAGACGCGCCAATTCAAAACGGGGGACGCATGCTTAGGGTGGATATTGAAAAACACCTGCCCGATTTCTCGCTGCGGGTGGCGTTTGAGGCACACAACGAATTTCTGGTGCTGTTCGGACCATCGGGCGCGGGCAAAAGCCTGACTCTCGGCAGTATTGCCGGGCTGGTCAGACCCGATGCGGGCGAAATTCAGTTGGATGACCACCTGCTGTTCCACCATCCCGACGTTTTCGTGCCGATTCACCGGCGCGGTATCGGGGTGGTTTTTCAGGGATATGCCCTCTTTCCCCATATGACGGTGGCGCAAAATGTGGCGTATGGCTTGCGCTACATGCAGGGGCGCGGCGCGCGGGTGATGGATATGCTGCATCGTCTGCATTTGGACGAATTGGCGCACCGATACCCGCATCAGCTTTCGGGGGGACAGCAGCAGCGGGTGGCGCTGGGGCGCGCGCTGATTGTGAAGCCATCGCTGTTGCTGCTGGATGAGCCGTTCTCCGCGCTCGATATGGCGGTGCGCGAGCGGTTGCAGGCGGACATTGTGCAGATTCAACGGGATTTGCAGCTCACGGTGATGGTCATCACCCATAATTTGGATGATGCGTTTGTGCTGGGCGACAAGCTGGCGGTTTTAAAGGATGGTTCGATTTTGCAATTGGGCGCGATTGGCGAGGTCTATAATTCCCCTGCCACGGCGGCAGTGGCGGAAATTTTGGGGGTGTCGAATATCTGGCGGGGTGAGGTGGCATCATCGGCAGTGGATGGGGTGGACGTTCAGTGGGGCGGTTGCCGGGTGCGCTGTCAGCCCGCGCCGGTGTCGGTGGGGGAGATGGTGACATTTTACATCCGCCCGGAAGATGTGAAAGTGATTCACCCGCAAAGACCGATTGCGCCCGCGCTCCGCGCCAATATGTTCGATGCCCGCATCACTCATCTTTCGCACCGGGGGGGGACGGTGGTGATGACGGTTGCCGCGCCGATGTTGCCCGCGCCGGTGCATCTGCGCTTTCCGCAACGCGGGTATCGGGGGTTGAATTTGCGGGAAGGAGGATCGGTGCGGGTGTCGCTGCGGATGGACGCGATGCGCATTCTGCCGCCCGGTTGAGGTTACCACACCCGGCAGATGAATCCTTTTAAATATGATGATTCGGGGAAGGTGAGCGAAATCGGGTGGTCGCTGCCCTGATGGAGATGTTCCAGAATTTGCACATCCCGTTTGGCGTCCACCGCCGCGCCGAAAAGAATTTTTTGGAACAATCCGGCGTCAATCGCCCCGGAGCAGGAAAAAGTTGCCAGAATCCCGCCGGGACGGAGCAGTTTCATCGCCAGTAAATTAATATCTTTGTAGCCCCGGCTGGCGGCTTGAATCTGTTTGGCGCTGCGGGCGAATTTCGGCGGGTCGAGGATGATGACATCGAAAGTCCAGCGCTGGTCACGGTAGGCGCGCAACAGCTCAAAGGCGTCGGCGACGGCGTAAATGTCGTCGCGCTCGTCGAAGCCGTTGAGCCACATATTTTGTTCCGCCAGGGCGTGCGCCGCTTCCGATGTATCCACGTTCATGATGCGTCCGGCATTCGCCGCCGCCGCGTAAACGCTGAATCCGCCGGAATAGCTGAAGGTGTTCAGCACTTCTTTTCCCCCCACATACGGCATAATCCGCCGCCGGCTGTCGCGCTGGTCTAAAAAGAAACCCGTTTTCTGTCCCGCTTTCACATCCACCAAAAAACGCAGACTGTTTTCCTCAATTTCAATCCGGTCGGGCGGAATTTCCCCCCACAGCGGTCCGGTGACGGGAACCAGTCCCTCCAGTTCGCGGGTATACGTGTCCGACCGCTCGTAGATGCCCTGCGGCGCGGTGTGTTCGGTCAGCGCGTCGATGATGGCGTTTTTGTGCCGTTCCGCCGCCACGGAAAGGAATTGCGCCACCAGCCACGGTCCGTATTTATCGACAATCAAGCCGGGCAGACCGTCCGCTTCGGCGTGGATGAGCCGGTACGCGGAGGTGCGGGGGTCGGCGGCGAGGGCGGCGCGCCCGTCGATGGCGCGTTTGACCCGCTTCTGCCAAAAGTCGCTGTTGATGGCTTCATCGTGCCGCCAGGTGAGAATGCGCACCCGAATCTGCGAGCGCAAGCTGATGACGCCGCGCGCCAGAAAGCGCGCGTTTTTGTCCCACACGTCCACCACATCGCCATTGTGCGGCGAGCCTTCCGTGCGCTGAATGGCGCCGGAATAAATCCACGGGTGGCGATTGACAATTGATTTTTCTCGGTTTTTTTTCAGGATGACCTGGCTCGTGATCATTGTACCCTCGTTGGGCTTTCGGAGTAACAGCCGCTTTCGCCAGAGGAAATGGGCTGCCGATGAATGGATATGCTTTTGAGTATGGTAACGGATGCGCCCCGTTCCGTCAAGTGGGAAATCCGTCAGGGGTGGCGATTAATCCACCGCCAATTTGACCACCGTCACCCCGTCGCCGCCTTCGCCGTCCGCGCCGTTGCGCACCGATGTCACCAGCGGATGCCCGCGCAATGCTTCGCGGACGGCTTTGCGCAGCACGCCCGTCCCTTTGCCATGCACAATGCGCACAAAGGGCATACCCGCCAGATACGCCCGGTCAAGGTAGCTGTCCAGCATGTGGAGCGCGTCATCGGCGGTTTGCCCGCGTAAATCCAGTTCCAGCCCCGGCGATTCGACGATGCCCCCGCTGTGATACGCCTGATTTTTGGCGGGCGTTTCGGCGGAGTCGGTATGGGCGGCAGCGTGAATTTTGTTCCGTTTCAGGGTGGTGCGGAAGGTTCCCAGTTGCACTTCAATTTCATTTTTGCTGATGGCGGTGATGATGCCCTTCGCGTTCAGGTGGGGGATTTCAACCTTCTGCCCCACTTTCAACGGGGTGGCGGAGAAATTTTCGGGGCGCGTTTTGGGGATGGCGATATCCGCTTCCAGCGTTTCCAGCCGAGATTGGGCGCTTTTCAAAATTCGGTCGGGGAGTTTTGCGCCGGTTTGACCCGCCGCGCTCGCTTCCGCCAGCTTTTTGCGCGTTTCGCGGCGCAGTTCGCGCAGTTTGGCGCGGGTGGCGTCCAGTTCTTTTTGCGCTTCCCGGCGGGCGCGTCGCAGAATTTGTTGCGCCTCATCGTCCACATTTTCCAGCCGCTTTTCCATTTTTTCCCGATAATATTCCGCTTCGGCGCGTTCCTCTGCCACCCGCAGCCGTTCCATCCGCGCCGATTCCATATCGGCTTTGATTTGCGCCAGCATAGTTTCCGTTTCGCGCGTCTCTTCATCCACCAGCGATTGCGCTTCCGTCAAAATGGTATCGGGCAACCCCAACCGCTCGGCGATGGCGAAGGCGTTGGAGTTGCCAGGCACGCCGATTTGCAGTTCAAATGTGGGC
The DNA here is from genome assembly GCA_964570315.1 of uncultured Anaerolineaceae bacterium. GTDB lineage: Bacteria > Chloroflexota > Anaerolineae > 4572-78 > 4572-78 > JANTHQ01. Next base: position 11,684 of record CAZMXX010000009.1, read on the forward strand.
GACAGCGTTTCCACATCGAACGCCATGCTGGCATTTTCCACCCCGGCGGTGGTGTAGGCGAAGGCTTTCAACTCGGCGTAATGGGTTGCCACCAGCGTGGTCACTTCTTTTTTCAACAGATGATTCAGGATGGCGTGCGCCAGCGCCGCCCCTTCGATGGGGTCGGTTCCCGCGCCCAGCTCATCAAAAATGACCAGCGATTTGGGCGTGCAGTTGGACAAAATATCCACCAAATTGGTCATGTGCGCCGAAAAGGTGGAGAGGCTCTGTTCCAGCGATTGCTCGTCGCCGATGTCGGCGAAAATGCCGTCGAAGACCGTCAATTGCGAGCCGTCATCGGCGGGGATGTGCAGCCCCGCTTGCGCCATGAGCGCCAGCAGCCCGACGGTTTTCAGGCTGACGGTTTTGCCGCCGGTGTTCGGACCAGTGATGACCAGCATGCTCGTTTCGGGGGCAAGGTGCAGGTTGATGGGGACGACGGTGTCCGCGTCCAGCAGGGGATGGCGAGCGTTGCGCAGGTCAATGCGGCGGGTGCGGGGGGAGATGGAATCCCGGTTCAGCAGGGTGGGCGCGGTGGCGGCGATGGCTTCGGCGTAACGGGCTTTGGCGAAGATGACATCCAGTTCCGCCAGCGCGCCCACCGTCGCGGCGATGAAACGGCTTTGCTCGGCGACGGCGGCGGAGAGGCTCGCCAGAATGCGGTTGATTTCCTGCGTCTCTTCAAGTTGGAGGGTTTTCCACGTGTTGTTCAGCTCGGTGACGGCGAGCGGCTCCACGAAAATTGTCGCGCCGCTGGCGCTCTGGTCATGCACAATCCCTTTGATGCGCCCTTTGAAATCGGCTTTCACGGGGAGCACATAGCGTCCGTCGCGCTGGGTGACAAATCCTTCCTGCAAATATTTCCGCACCGATTCCGAGGCGACCATCCGGCGCATTTTATCCTGCAACCGTCCGTGCGCCACGTCAATTTCGCGGCGAATGCGGGCGAGTTCCGCGCTGGCGGTGTCTTTCACCGCGCCGTTGTCGTCAATACATTGGTTGACCCGGTTCACCAGCCCCGGCGATTCTTCCTGCCGGTAGGCGATGTCCGCCAGTTGGGGGTAGCGGTCTTCCAGCCGGGTGATTTTTCGGCGCAGGTCGCGGGCAATGGTGATGGTGCGGATGACCGCCAGCAAATCGGTGGGGGTGAGGATTGCGCCCCGTTCCGCGTGCGCCAAAAGGGGACGGACATCGGTGGCGCTGTCCGCGCTGATGTCCGGTTGCACGGAGAGCAGGTGACGCGCTTCGGCGGTTTCTGCCTGCCGCGCCTGTACCTCCGAAAAGTAGGGGGACGGCATGAGGGTGCGGGCGAGGTCGGCACTCGCAGAAAAGGCGGTGTAACCCGCCAATTTCTGTAAAATTTTATCGTATTCCAGAATGTGTAAATATTTTTTGTGCATAACCTTTTACAAAATCGAAGAGAAGATTGCCGGGATGGTTCCGGGGGTGAAAAGCTGCACGCTGCGGTAGATGAGGTTCATAGCGGTGTGGAAATACGGCAAAAATTGCGAACCGCCCATGGTGATGCGCACGTTGCTCCCGATTGCGCCCGATGATGCCAGAAAATATTGGATCAGGGTGATGAAAATGCTCAACCAAAAAACGCCGACGATGAAGCCCATCACCGCGCCGCCCAACGCTTTGAAGATTGAACCGCCGTAATTTTTCTCGGTATCGTCGAGCATTTCGTTCAAATCGCGTTTGACTTTTTTGCGGCGGCGGTTTTCCGGCGATGAGGTGCTGTACACAAAAATGAGGTTCAGCAACACATTGTACACAATCAGCAGAATGATGAACGCGAAACTGTCCATCACAATTTTTGATGCGCCGGGGAAAGTCCCCTGCAAAATCAGCACGCTGAACGGCTGATAAGTCCACAGGTCAATCACAATTGCCAACCAGATGCTCAACAAGCCGAGAAACTGGCGGGTGAAGCCGCGCACCGCGCCCCACAAAACGTCCAAAAGCAGGATGAAGAGTATCAACAAATCAAAAAAATTCATAATGCCCTCCGAAAAATGTGTTGAGTGTCTATCCGTAAAATCCAGCGCAGTTGGAGACAATAAAATCACGAATGTCACGAATAACCGAATGGCGCAAATAATCAATAAAAATTCGTGATATTTGTCCATTCGTGTTATTCGTGATTGAAATGTGCCATCATTTTACGGATAGATTCTAAAAAGTCATCCCGGTGAAACGTCACCGCGAAACGTGCGGATTGTCTTTCAGCCACAGCCGCCAGGGTGCACGCCGGTCGGCGGGGGAGGCGTACCCAATGCCGATGCGCGGTCCGGTGGCGATGGCATCGGGGGCGACGGCGGGCGCGTCTGCCAGCCACAACGTTTCCCCGGCGGTGAGATCCCAGCCGTTCAATCGCCGGTCGATTGCCATTGCCTGACACAGCCGTCCGGGTCCGTTCGTCAGGTTTTTGGCGGTGTGTCCCCGATTTTCCCCCATAATTTCCACGCCGGATAACGGCTCGACGGTGCGGATGAGCACGGCGGCGGGGAAGCCGTCCCCTTCCGTCACCACATTCAGCATGTGATGCATGCCGTACACCAAATACACATACGCATGCCCGCCCGCGCCGAACATCACTTCCGTGCGGGGGGTGCGCCCTTTTGAGCAGTGACAGGCGGTGTCGCTTTCTCCGATATAGGCTTCCACTTCCACGATTTTGGCGCGAAGTTCCACGCCATGCCACACCCGCACCAACTGTTTTCCCAGCAGGTCGCGGGCAACATCAAGTGTGGGACGATTGTAAAACGAGGCAGACAACAACACCGGAAAACTCCCGCCAAAGCGTTGGCAACACCATTATACCACAATTCAGCAATGGTTCGATTTTTGGGATGTGTCATGCAATCTTGTATAATGGCTCTGGTTGTTTTACCATGCGCATGGTAAGATAGGCAGACATTTTTGAGAGCATTTCCGCAGGAGGAAAACCCAATGCGAAAACCAATTATGGCTGGAAACTGGAAAATGCACAAAACCATTCCCGAAGCGTCGGCGCTGGCTGCCGCCCTGAAATCAGCGGTGGGGGATGAAACCGCCGTCGAGGTGGTGCTGTGCCCATCATTCACCGCCCTTGCCGCCGTTGCCGATGCAGTGCGCGGCAGCAATATCTCCGTGGGGGCGCAGGACATGCACTGGGAGGAACAGGGCGCGTTCACCGGCGAAGTGTCGCCGTTGATGCTGGAAGGTTTGTGCCGGTATGTCATCTTCGGGCATTCGGAGCGCCGCGAATATTTCGGCGAAACGGATGAAACCGTCAACAAAAAAGCGAAGAGCGCCCTGGCGCACGGGTTCATTCCCATCATCTGCTGCGGCGAAAATCTGGCGCAGAATGAAGCGGGGGAAACGGAAGCCTTTGTGAGCGGGCAGATTCGCGGCGCGCTCGCCGGGTTGTCGCCGGCGCAGGTTGCCGGATTGGTCATCGCCTATGAGCCGATTTGGGCGATTGGCACGGGCAAAACGGCGGAACCGGCGGCGGTCAACAGCATCATCGGGTTGAGCATTCGCGGTGTGATTGCCGATATGTTCGGGGAAGAAACGGCGCAATCGGTGCGGGTGCTGTACGGCGGCAGTGTCAAACCCGGCAACGTGGACAGCTTCATGGTGCAACCGGAAATTGACGGCGGGCTGGTCGGCGGGGCGAGTCTCAACGCCGAAAGTTTCGCCGCACTGGTCAAATCGGCGGCAAAATAAGCCGATATGTTTCCGTGGAGCAGCTTATTTTGGCTCATCATCACCCTACTGGTGCTGCTGTTGTTGAATCGGTGGATTACCGCGCACGTGCAGGGGGTGGGGCTATTGGTATCGAACAATCAAGCCGTGGCAGTGTGGCTGTATTTTTTCCTTTTTCTGCCGGGGATTTTTCTGCATGAATTGAGCCATTATCTGATGGCGCTGATTTTGCGGGTGCAGGTGGGGAAATTCTCCCTCTGGCCCCGCAAAAAAGGGCGGGAGCTGGTGCTCGGTTCCGTGCAGGTGAGCGGGGTGGGTCCGTTGCGTCACAGTCTGGTGGGCATCGCCCCGCTGCTGTTCGGCAGTGTCGTCGTGCTGGCAATCGGACGGTTTTTGCAATTCGACGCGCTGGGGCAGGTGATGTTTCGCGGCGATTTGACCCGTACCCTCGACATCATCAGCGCCAGCATCGCTATGCCCGATTTCTGGTTGTGGCTCTATTTGCTGTTCGCCATCGCCAATGCCATGATGCCCAGTGCCGCCGACCGGGTTTATTGGTTGCCGGTGACGCTGGTTTTCATCGGCATCATTGCGGTGGCAGTGGCGGCGGGCATCATCACTGCCGTGCCGGAAGCGGTGCAAACCACCGGCGCACAAATGGTGTCGTTCATGGCATCGGCATTGGGGATTGCGGTAATTGTGGATATGTTTTTTGTCGGTTTCATTTTTGCGTTTGAGGCGCTGTTGAATGTGACCACCAATCGGCGGGTGCAGTATTGAGGGGGACGAGCGTTTTGGAATTCGTGAAATATGAAATTCGGGGTTTGCAATTCTGCAACCCTGTCACTTTGAAAGGAGACTCTCGACGATGAGCGATTATGATGTTGTGGTGATTGGCGGCGGTCCGGGCGGATACGTCGCGGCGATTCGCGCCAGCCAACTTGGGTTGAAAACGGCACTGGTGGAAAAGGAAAATCTGGGGGGCGTTTGTCTGAATTGGGGATGCATCCCCACAAAATCGCTGTTGCGCAATGCGGAAGTGATCCACACCCTTTCGGAAGGAAAAACATTTGGGTTTTCGTTTGAAAATTTAAAAGTCGATTACGGCGCGGCACACAAACGGAGTCGTCAGGTTGCCGCCCGGCAATCCAAAGGCGTCACATTTTTGATGCGCAAAAATAAGATCACCGTCGTCAACGGCACGGCGAAGCTCACCGGCGCCACCACCATTGAAGTGCAACCGTCGGGTGAAACGCTGACCGCCAAACACATCATTTTGGCAACCGGCGCCAAACCGCGCTTGATTCCCGGCGTCGCCGCCGACGGCGAAAAAATCATCACCTATCGCCATGCGCTGGATTTGACCGATGCGCCCAAATCGGCGGTGATTGTCGGCGCGGGTCCCATCGGCGTGGAATTTGCGACACTGTGGAAACGCTACGGCGCGACGGTGACGGTGGTGGAAATGCTGCCGCGCGTGCTGCCGCTGGAAGATGAGGACATCAGCAAAGAGGCGGCGCGGCAATTCAAACGCGCGGGGTTGAAGATAAAAACCGGCGCGCGGGTGGATGCCATCACCCCCACCGAAACGGGGGTGGAAGTGACCGTCTCCGCCGGGGACGCGCAGGAAACCATCGCCGCCGAAAAAGTGCTGGTTGCCATCGGTTTTGTGCCCAACACCGAAAATCTGGGGCTGGATGCCGCCGGGGTGAAACTCACCGAGCGCGGACACATCGCCGTGGACGACCAAATGCGCACCAACGTCGCCAATATTTTCGCCATTGGGGATGTGAACGGGAAGATGGGGCTGGCGCACGTGGCATCGGCGCAGGGTATCATCGCCGCCGAGGCGATTGCTGGCAAAGAAACGCATGCGCTGAAATACACCGACATCCCCCGCTGCACCTACGCCTACCCAGAAGTGGCATCGGTGGGGTTGACGGAAGCGCAGGCGCGCGAGCAGGGCTTCGATGTGGAAACGGCGCAATTCCCCTTCCTGCCCAACGGCAAAGCATTGGCAATGGGTGAAAATGTCGGCTTTGTAAAAATTGTGGCGAACAAAAAATACAAAGAAATTTTGGGTGTGCATCTGATTGGCGCACACGTCACCGAGATGATCGCCGGACCCGCCGGTATGCTCACCGTGGAAGCCACGGCAGAAGACATTTCGCAGACGGTTCACCCGCATCCCACCATGAGCGAGGTTATCATGGAAGCGGCGCACGTCCTCACCGGGATGCCCATCCATTTGTAATGCTGCGGCAATTCCGCTATAACATCAATCATCAACGAACCCACAACACTGTTTGTGGGTTTTTTTGTGTAGATGGCTAAAGATATTCCCCAATTTGCCGATAATAAAGCTGAACCAAGCAATATCTTGAAGGTGACATGACAATCGGAAATCATGAACCCCAATACGATATAATTCTGCGCCAGAACAAGCGGTTATTCGTGTTGAATGCCGCCGCCGATGCCATTCATCGCGCGGAGACCGAAGCAGCAGTCTTTGAAACCTTCGCCGCGCAAATCACCGAACTGGACTTTTACGGCGGATTGACGCTGTTCAGCCCCAACCATCCCGACCGGATACTGGTCAAAGGGATGGCAGTCCCGTCGGAAATGAAACCGTTTGCGGATAGTTTCCCCGATGAATTTTACATTCCTCTGTCACCGGCGCAGATGTTCGGTGCGCCGGAAAGGTTCAAAACCCCTTGCTTTATCGCCGATAACACTCCGATGGCGATGGCAGTGTTGCGCACCGTGAATTATCCGAACCCCGAAATGGCGCTGGAAATTACGGGAAAATCCATCATCCGTGCGCCGTTGATGATGCAGGATGAAGTGGTGGGAATGTTGCTGGTGATGGGGCGCAACATCACCGTTGAGGATGTGCCGTTGGTGGCAACCCTGGCGAATCATGTTGCCACCGCGTTGGAAAAAATGCGTCTCGTTTCCACCGCCCGACGGCAGGCGCAGGAACTTTCGGCGGTGTATGATGCCGTGCTGGCGCTGGGCGAAATTTTAGACCCCCGGCAGGCGTTGCACCGCCTCTATGAGCTGGTATCGGCGGTCATCACCCTTGATGCCTTCGGGGTCTTTCTGCATAAATCCGGGGGCGATGAATTCTACATTGCGATGGCGGTGGAAGATGGTGTCGTGCTGACTGATGTGCTCGGTTCAACCTTCAAAGTGAATGCGGAAAGCGGCTTCACCGGATATGTGATGCGCACCCGGCGCTCATTTTTGGTGCGTGACGTTGAAAATGACGAACTCCCCATCAACCCCGTCAAAATCAATGGTGAGATGCCGCTCTCATGGTTGGGCATCCCGTTGATGATACATCAGCAAACCATAGGCGTCCTGTCCGTGCAGGGGAAAAAGCCGAACATGTTCACCCGGCGGGACTTGCGTTTTTTGGAAACGCTGGCAACCGGAGTGGCGATTGCGCTGGAAAACGCCCGCCTGTTTGAGCAAGCCCGGCAGGAAATTGTCGAACGCAAGCAAACGGAAGCCGCGCTCGCCAAATCGGAGGCGTTCAATCGCCGTTTGATGGATGGTGCGCCCATCGGTATTTTGTATTTGGATGGCGACGGAACCATTGTTTACGGTAATCCGGCGCTCCGCAAGATATTGGGCATGCCTGCCAATGAATATTTCCCCTTGCGCAATATGCACGTGCAGGATTTGCCGCTGGCGCAAACTGCCCCCATCGAAATGGCATTGCGCCGCATTCTTGCCGGTGAAATGCTCAATAGCGAGATAATCCACATCCATTCCAAATGGCGCAAGCAATTGGAACTAGAAATTTTCGGCGCGCCGTTGTTTACGGCGGACAACAACCTTGACGGCGCGGTGCTGATGGTGCATGACCTGACCCAACATCGCCGTGCGGAACGCACCCGCGATGCCTCATATCGCATTACGGAAGCCGCATACCGGGCGGAGAACATGCCGGAACTCTTCGCTATCATCCATGAAATCATCCGCAATTTGATTGGAGTGGACAATTTTTACATCGCCCTGTTTGATGAAGAGCAAAATCTGCTGACCTTCCCCTATGTGGTAGACGAAATGGACGAGGTCGCGCCCCATGCCCCCGGAAAAAGTCTGACGGCGTATGTGCTGCGCACCGGAAAGCCGTTGCTGGGCACGCCGGAAGTGTTGGATGAACTCACCGCGGCGGGGGAGCTTGAAATTGTGGGGACGCGCCCGGTCGATTGGCTGGGCATTCCGCTCAATGTGGAGGACAAAACCATCGGTGTGCTGACCGTGCAATCATACGACCCCGCGGTGCGGTTGGATGAACGGCACAAGCAAATGCTGGTATTCGTTTCAACACAGGTGGCAATGGCAATTGAGCGCAAACAGGCGGAGGAAAATATCCACCAGCGAAACCGCGAGCTCGCCATTTTGAACAAAATCATCAACGCGACGGCGGTGGCGGTGGACGAACAAACGGTGCTGCAAATTGCGTGCCATGAATTGCTCGATGCGTTTGACATGGCGCGCGCCGCGGCGACCGTCATTTCTCCCGGCGCGCCCTCCGCCAAAATCGTCGCCGAAGCCCGCCGCCCCGGCGTGCCTGCCGCCACCAGAGAGCCAATCCCGCTGCATGAAAATCGTGAATTATATGGCTTGCTTGCTCGGCGCGCCCCCCTTGTTATCAGCGACGTTAAAGTTGACCCGCGCGTGCAGGGGGTACGGCACTTGGTGCCGGAAGATACCCAATCGCTGGTCTTTCTGCCATTAATTGTGGATGATTCTTTGGTGGCTGTTTTGAGCATGATTTCGCCGGAGCGGCGACATTTCACCACGCCGGAAGTGAATTTTGCATGGAGTTTCGCCGACCAGATTTCCACCGGCATTACCCGCGTGCGTTTGCAGGAATCGCAGCGGATGCTGAGCGCGGCAATCTCGCAAGCCGCCGAAGGGGTGATGATTACCGACAATCGGGGACATCTGGTGTACATCAATCCGGCGCTGGAACAAATTTCCGGCATACCACAACGGGAGGCGGTCGGTTTAAACGCCATCAAACTCATTCGTCACAGCATGTCACCGGCAATACTGCTGGACATTCTGCGCACATTGCGCCGGGGAAAATCATGGTCGGGGCGGGTGACCGCGCGAAAACCGGATGGCACAAAATTCACCATCGACCTCACCACCGCCCCCGTGCGCGACATTTATCAAAATGTTGTCAATTACGTGGGGGTGATGCACGATGTCACCGCGCAATTGCAGTTGGAAGCGCAGTACCGGCAGGCGCAGAAAATGGATGCCATCGGGCAGTTGACCGGCGGCATTGCCCATGACTTCAACAATATTCTCACGGCGGTGAACGGTTTTGCGGAGTTGTTGCAGCGGCGGCTCAATGAAGATGACCCGCGCCGCCGTTTGGCGGATAAAATTCTCGATTCGGGGAAACGGGCATCGGCATTGGTGCGCAAACTGCTGACCTTCAGCCGCAAACAGATTGTGGAAACGCAGCAACTCAACCTCAATACCGTGGTGGAACACATGAAACAGATGCTCCAGCCCATCATCGGGGAGAATGTGCAGATTAGCATGGCGCTGACGCCCGATTTGTGGTTGATTGATGCCGACCCCACTCAAATCGAACAAATCATCATCAATCTGGCGGTGAATGCGCGCGACGCAATGCCCAACGGTGGAAAAATCATCATCGAAACGGCAAATGTGGTGCTGGATGAATCTTTTGCCGGGGAACATTTCGGCGTGAATGTGGGCAGATATGTCCGGCTCAACATCAGCGACACGGGGGTCGGTATGACCGCCGATGTGCGCGAGCGCATTTTTGAACCCTTCTTTTCTACCAAAGAAAAAGGGAAGGGAACCGGCTTGGGGTTGGCAACGGTCTTCGGCATCGTCAAACAAAATGGCGGCTCAATTTGGGTGTACAGCGAAAAAGGGCAGGGCACGACCTTCAAAATCTATCTGCCCGCTTCCGAGGCGGAGAAAAAGCGATTGCTCGCCTCCGGGGCGGAAGCGTCGGCGCTGGCGCGGGGCAATGAAACAATTTTAGTGGTGGAAGATGACGAGGATGTGCGCGATTTGGCGACGCAAATTCTGGAAATGCAGGGCTACACCGTCCTCACCGCCAAAAGCGGCGAAGATGCGCTGTTGAGCATGTCCCGTCGGGGGGATGACATTGATTTGGTGCTGACGGACGTGGTGATGCCCGGTATGAACGGGAAAGAACTGGTTGACACGCTCGTCGAGGTGCAACCGGCGTTGAAAATAATGTTTATGTCGGGCTATACCAACGATTTGATTGCGACGAAAGGTATTCTGTCCGACGATATTGTGCTGATAACCAAACCGTTCACCGCCGAAACGCTTACGCGGGCGGTGCGGACGGTGCTGGATGCGCCGGCGTGAGCGGGTCGGGGTCGATGAAGTATGCCAGCGCCAGCACGCTCCCCAAAAATCCCAGATAATTTGGCTGTAAAAACCGCGACAGGAAAAAGAAGACCAGCAGAAAAACCACGTACGCCATCAGCATTGTGCCGATGGTGTTTTCTTTGAGTTGACGTTTTGCCAAGCCCAGCAGCAATGGAATGCCGACCACCGCTTGGGGGATGATGAAGGGATAATACTCGAAGCGGTTTGCCACCCAGCCGAAAGCCAGCACCAGATTGCTCGCGCCCCAGCCCCAAATCTGGTAGCCCGTTTCCCCCTGTCCCGCCGACCAGCGCCACACGTCATCATACATGGCGAATGCATCCCACAGTAGCCACGGCAGAATGAACGCCAGCGCCACCGCCGGGAGCGTCCACGCGCGGCGCAGGGCAGTTTTCGCCAGCGACGCCCAGCGGCTCGGCGGGGGGATGAGCCGCGCACCCCACGCATCTTTCAGCAGGTAGAGCAGCCAAAAGGGCGCCAGAAACCACGCCGTCGGTTTGGCGGCGCTCGCCAGCCCCAACGCCGCCGATGCCAGCAGGTAGTTTTTGGCGGACGGTGTTTTCTGCCTTCCCAGCAGCCACAGGGCGAGCACCAGCCAGAACAGCACAAACGGGTCATTCGCCCCGAAGATGACATCTTCCGCCATAATGGGGTTCAGCCCGACGAACATCACCGCGAGCAGCGTTTTTTCTTCGCCCCGCACCACTTTGGGAATGAACGCGAGCATCAGCGCGAAGAGCAACAGGTACACCATCCGTTCATCAAACCAGCCGATAGTGGCGTTTGCCAGCGTGTAAAACGGCGCGGAAAAAACGAAGGTCAGCGGCAAATACGGATAGTGATACAGCGCGGTGCGGTATTCATTGATGCCCCATTGCGCCATCGGCGTGTCCACATAATCTTCCACATAGGGGTTTTTGCCGCTCAAAAAATAGTCGATGGTGCTTTCAGTTTGGATGACGCCGCCGTCATGGCTGTAACTCCACGGCACACTTTGGTGGCGCAGATTGATGAGCAGGGCGGTTTTGCCGAAAACCAGCACCCCGATGATGGCGTAAATCAATATCAATTTGAAACGGAACACCCGCCGTCTCGCCCCCATCCACACGCTGACCAGCACATATGCCAGCAGTATCCCAAAGGCGAGCACATAGAGCATCATCGTCACCGCATCGGTTTGGGGGTGGTCCAGCCGTGCGAAAAACGGCTGCCAGCGCCACGACGCCACCAGTTTTTGGACATCGGCAATCCGGTCGGGCAGCACATTGTCCGCGAGGGTATCAATTTCAACTTTGGCAATCACCAGAAAAAAGAGCAACAGCGTGTCGAGCGATTTTTTGAGCATAGCGACCTCACTTGGTGCGATATTATAGCGGTTTTTGGGGAATAAAAAAACTTCCCCCGGCACGGTGTACCGGAGGAAGCATGATTCTTCAGCGGGGGAAAGGGTTAGAAGGCGGGATGGTGGTTCACTTCCACCCCGAAGTCTATCCAGACCCATTTGCCGATGAATGCACCGTCGCCTTTGGCGTTTCTGCGCATCCACAGCGTCCCGTTGGGAACGTACAGATTGGCGCGAACCAGCGTGTAACTGCCGATGGA